>NZ_JASHAR010000006.1:0-101098 GCF_047465045.1 Streptococcus mitis | reverse complement strand
CGTCCTTTATCCTCAGAATAAGTATCTGCGACCAAGTCATAGATGAAGGAAAAATCGATAACTTGCTCAACTTGACGAAGAAAATGGTCTTGCGGAACGAGTTCATCTAGCGTGTAAAAACCAACTTGATTGTGGTTGTAGTCTAGATTTTCTTTGTGAAACATAGGGAATACCTCTTGGAAGACAAAGAGCCTTTTTGGCGTCTATTTTTTCCAAAATATTTTATTCATTATTTACCAATCTATTCTATCCAAAACTCTGAATTCGATAAAAATAAAAAGGGATATTCATTGTCCCTTTTATAAATTTTTAGATCTTGAATTATCAAATTAAGCCAAATATTCACCTCTATTTTGATCTTTACTTTCGCTCTTTTCAGTGTCGAGTCTCTTCTCTAAATTCAAAACTATCTTTCCATACATATCTCCATATTTCTTTTTAGTTGTTTTGACTTATAGTACAAAAGATAATATAGGACAAGTGCCACATACTTGTAGATTACTATTATACTTAGTACAATCAATTAACACCTGATTCTCTTGCCGGAGATAATAATCGTAGCTTGAATCACAATCAAAATCGCTAGGTCTCAAATCCCCTTTACTCATTTGGAACGAGTTTAAGGGAAGACGGAATTATATTTTGGTTTAATAAATAACGGACAATGGAGTGGGTATTATAACCTGAATCTGCAAAATATAAAGGTCCCAGATGCTCAAAAAGTGCAAGAAAAACCTGATTTCACGCATATTACCAGCTTCGTTATTATAACCTAGTACCCAGTCATACTTATCCCCAAGTAATTTCCAATTGATAGCTGGCAAAGAGATGTCCCTCTTGATTTTGTAGTTGATAGTCTAAATAAATCTTTTGTCCATCCACTTGGTAGCGATTCGTTTGGATAATAAACTCCTGCATGCCCATGGGTGTGGGGATATAGGCCAAACTATCACTATCCTTTAGAAAACGCATAATGGTCTTGGGATTGGAAAATCTGCTCATCACCAGTTCCTGACCATGGAATTTAATCACTACTTTTTCTTTTTCCTCATTGTAGAAAAGCAAATAGCGATAATCTCCCTTTTCATGCACTTCAACATCATAAAGTTGGTCAATCACTTCCAACTGCTCATCAAACTGAATCCTATTTCGCATCCGAATCTTCACATCTAGTCCTCTTTCTTCTCTCTTGTCCTACTATTTTACCAAAAACTCTAGCTTTTTGCTATAATGGTCATATGAACGAAAAAGTATTCCGTGACCCAGTTCACAACTACATCCATGTCAATAATCAGATCATCTATGACTTGATTAATACTAAAGAATTTCAACGTTTGCGTCGCATCAAGCAACTGGGAACTTCCAGTTATACCTTCCACGGTGGGGAGCACAGCCGCTTCTCTCATTGTCTAGGAGTTTATGAAATTGCACGACGTATCACAGAGATTTTTGAAGAAAAATATCCTGAGGAGTGGAACCCTGCTGAGTCTCTCTTGACCATGACCGCTGCGCTCCTCCATGACCTTGGACATGGTGCCTACTCCCATACATTTGAACATCTCTTTGATACCGACCACGAAGCCATTACTCAGGAGATTATCCAAAGTCCTGAGACAGAGATTCACCAAGTCCTGCTACAAGTGGCGCCAGATTTTCCAGAAAAAGTAGCCAGTGTCATCGACCACACCTATCCTAACAAGCAGGTCGTGCAGCTCATTTCTAGCCAGATTGATGCAGACCGCATGGACTATCTCTTGCGCGACTCCTATTTTACAGGAGCATCTTATGGGGAATTTGACCTGACTCGTATCCTTCGAGTCATTCGTCCTATCGAAAATGGGATTGCCTTTCAACGCAATGGCATGCATGCCATCGAAGACTATGTCCTTAGTCGTTACCAGATGTATATGCAGGTCTATTTCCACCCCGCAACACGGGCCATGGAAGTTCTCCTACAGAATCTTCTCAAGCGTGCCAAGGAACTCTACCCTAAGGACAAAGACTTCTTTGCACGAACTTCCCCACACCTCCTACCTTTCTTTGAAAAAAATGTGACCTTGTCTGACTATCTGGCTCTGGATGATGGTGTGATGAATACCTACTTCCAGCTCTGGATGACCAGTCCTGACAAGATTCTTGCAGATTTATCGCAACGCTTTGTCAACCGCAAGGTCTTTAAATCCATCACCTTTTCACAAGAGGACCAAGACCAACTCGCTAGCATGAGAAAATTGGTTGAGGACATCGGCTTTGATCCCGACTACTACACTGCTATTCATAAGAACTTTGACCTCCCTTATGATATCTATCGTCCCGAATCTGAAAACCCACGGACACAGATTGAGATCTTACAAAAAAATGGAGAACTGGCAGAACTCTCTAGCTTGTCTCCTATCGTCCAATCCCTTGCTGGCAGTCGCCATGGAGATAATCGCTTTTATTTCCCAAAAGAAATGTTAGACCAAAACAGCATCTTTGCAAGCATTACCCAGCAATTTTTACACTTGATTGAGAACGATCATTTTACCCCAAATAAAAACTAGAAGAGGAAATTTATGAGTATTAAACTAATCGCCGTCGATATCGACGGAACCCTAGTCAATAGCCAAAAGGAGATTACTCCTGAAGTCTTTTCTGCCATCCAAGATGCCAAAGAAGCTGGTGTCAAAGTCGTCATTGCAACTGGCCGCCCTATTGCAGGTGTTGCCAAACTTCTCGACGACTTGCAGTTGAGAGACGAGGGTGACTATGTTGTGACTTTCAATGGTGCCCTTGTCCAAGAAACCGCTACAGGACATGAGATTATCAGCGAATCCTTGACTTATGAGGACTATCTGGATATGGAATTTCTCAGTCGTAAGCTTGGTGTTCACATGCACGCCATTACCAAGGATGGAATCTACACTGCAAATCGCAATATCGGAAAATATACAGTGCACGAATCAACCCTCGTCAGCATGCCCATCTTCTACCGTACTCCTGAAGAAATGGCTGACAAAGAAATCGTTAAATGTATGTTTATCGATGAACCAGAAATTCTCGATGCTGCGATTGAAAAAATTCCAGTAGAATTTTACGAATGCTACTCCATCAACAAATCTGCTCCTTTCTACCTCGAACTCCTTAAAAAGAATGTGGACAAAGGTTCAGCCATCACTCACCTAGCTGAAAAACTCGGATTGACCAAAGATGAAACCATGGCTATCGGGGACGAAGAAAATGACCGTGCCATGCTGGAAGTCGTTGGTAACCCTGTTGTCATGGAAAATGGAAATCCAGAAATCAAAAAAATCGCCAAATACATAACTAAATCTAACGATGAATCCGGCGTTGCCCATGCCATCCGTACATGGGTACTGTAAAATAATATGAATATAGAAAAAGCACTCCAGAAATTAGAGATACTGTACTGACCCCAAAAGTTAGACAGAAAAAATCTTACTTTTGGGGTGCAGTTCAAGATTCAGTATTTTTGGTCTATAGTTCTATCCCCTTAATAATTATTAAATCTGAAAAAGGTAGTACATTATGTAAAACCTTTTTCATTTTTTTATTTTACTACGAATTAATATTATTTTTTCTAATGATAATTAACCCACTAATCTTCCTTCATAAATATTGCAGTTCTTTTCTTAGTTAGCTTTTTTTCATAACTCTTTATAAGAATAACCAATAAACTACTTAGTAATCCCAAAATAACTAGACTTAATCTCGGGTTTAAAAGCCAATTAAAATAAGCAGCCAGTATCCCTCCAAAAGGAGCAAAAATGGTAGCTATTACAAAAGAACTAGAAAGTATCTTTCCAATATTATACACAGTACTTTCTTGCTGCTGTATTGTTGTAATCGAAACAGAAGCTATTGTAATTAGTCCGCTCAAAATTGAATAACAAATTCCAAAAAATATCCAATTTTCTACTATTCCACTCGCCATAATGACAAGTGGGATGGTTGCCATTGATATATTCATCAATATAAAAGCATCCTTCTTATTCAAAAAAGTAGAAAGAAAGGTTACTGCTATCAAACTTCCAAATCCAGCAATTGAGTAAACAATCCCAACAAGACTATTTGATAATTTTAATTGATCCTGTAAATAATAAATAATCGTTGCATTGAAGCCTAGCATAGCGATATTCACAACAATAGTAAAGAGTAAAGAAATCCTCAACTTAATATTTGTAAAGTTCTCTTTAAAACCTACAAAAATTTCTTTTATATCATCATTACCATTCTCCTTGTGTTCTTGATCTGGAATATATGAAATTAGTATTGAAAGAAATAATAACAAGAAAGAAGCACTATTAATAAAAAAAATGCTATTAATATTAAACTTTAACATTAGTACCCCTGCTATAGCTGGAGAAATTAATTTTGAAATAGTTCGGACACCTTGAAACTGAGAATTATATTTTTGCAATTCTTCCTTCTCAAATAAGGCAGGAGTAATGACTGAGAATCCTGTTTGAAAAAGTGTCGAAAATAAAGGTATCAAAAATGCAATAACATAGTAAAAAAATATAGAAACTGAATATTTAGATAATATCGGTATTACACTACATAATAATGCAGGTATTAATGTAGACCATAATAGTATTTTTTTCTTATTGAAATTATCTAATAAGTAACCCATAACAAATCCCAAGAAGAATTGAGGTAGCAATTCAATAATCACCATTCCTCCCATTGCAAAAGACGAATGAAATTCTTGGTAAATTAAGATTGGAAAAGCAATTTTCTGAAATCTATCTCCAATATTTGATATAAATTCACCAAAAGTTATTGTATAAAACGTTTTCTTGTTAATATCCAAAATGTCCCTTCTTTCTAGTTAAACAACGATGAATATCACTTTTTATTAAATTGGTAAGACTTATTCCAAACCTCTTTGCAAGAGTTGGTACCGCACTATTTTCACTTAAACCATACATAGTTACTAACTCAATGAAATAAACATCGTCGTCAGATACTCTAAAATCAAGATAACAACTACCATCTATTTAATAATAATCCAAAATAAGTGTTTAGTTGTAACTAAACACTTACCTGTACAGGTAAGATTCAACCTCCGACTATAATGATAATATCCATAATCAATAACAATATTCATGTAAATTTTAAAAGTTTTTTCATACTGAACCTCCCTTTATTTTTTATTTATTGTATAATAAATAAAAAACCTTTGAAATTTTGTTGGGAAAATGGGAAATTTGAAATCAAAACTTGGTATAACACTCAGAAAAATTCGAAAAGGAAAGCAAATCAGTTTATGTTCAATTGCTGATAGTAATTTATCTAAATCTCAAATTTCTAGATTTGAACGGGGAGAATCAGAAATCTCTTGTATTCGACTAATCAATATTTTAGATAAATTACATATAACTTTGGATGAATTTATTATTCTTCATGACAATAATTCTACTAGAACTGGATCATTCGCTAACTTGGTGCAATATATTCGAAAACACTACTCCACAAAAAATTTTGATAGTATTATTGAATTACTATCAAACTCTTCAAGTTATAACTTGGGTCCTTATGAAAAGACAATGGTAAAATCGATTCTCTATACAACAAATAAAAATTTTCTCCCCTCGGACGAGGAGTTATTACAGCTAACAGATTATCTTTTTAAAGTTGAAAACTGGGGTTACTATGAAATTATCCTATTAGGTAACTGTGTAAGAACAATTAAATATAACTCCTACTTCCTATTAACTATAGAAATGTTAAAAAATTATATCTATTCAACATTAAATAAGACAAATAAACGGCTTGTTACACAATTAGCAATCAATTGCCTAATTGTTAGTGTTGATAAAGAAGAATTTCAAAATTGTAGTTTTCTTATCAAAGAAGTAAAAAAATTATTAAACAATGAATTAAACTATTATGAACAAACCGTCTTCTTATATACGTGTGGCTATTTTGAATTTAAGCGTAATCCTGCGAACGGAATCGAAAAGATGAAACAAGCACTTCAGGTATTTGAAATTCTAGGAGAACACAATATAAAAGCACAGTACCAAGAGCACTATGACAAATATATTAATCAATGACACAAGGATAGTTAATCTTTAACCACCATAGGATTAATTATTGTTATTCCAATAGTATTTCTGTACTAAATTTTTTATCAAAATCCTTATCATTCAGTACTTTTACAAACATTTCTAGATTTTTTTCTAATTCCTCATACTCATAAAGATAATGATCCAACTCCTCTTGAAACACTCTTATTTATTCGGTTACTTGTTCTACTGTAATTGATTCTGCCAAATTTAATTTTGAAAAGTCATATCTTGCAAGCTTTCGACTGCTCACATCCTCACTCTTCAAATTGATAAGCACTTCCGCCATCTTATTTAAGTTGGCGATTTTTTCATTAATTTGATTTAGTTTTATATCTATCTCTGCTATTTCTTTTACTAACTCGTCTTTAATGTCTTGGTATTTCTTATCTACTTCAGTTAATTCAATGAAGAGGTTAATCTCAGTAATCTTTTCCTGTAGACTCTTAACTGTAGATCTTCTGTATGGTATTACTCGACTATCGTTGGTTAGCTGTCTTATCAATGTTCGTCCTTTGACATACTGATTCTTATCCGAATGTTCTTTGTTATATACAAAGTATGAAGTTGTCTCACGTATAAAGATTTTATATTTTGTTTGATTCTCTTCTTCCAGAATATCTAATTGATAATTGGGAATCATGACCACCCGTCTAACGGGTGGTTTGTCCCAGGGCTATAAGCCCAAATTACCAGCCAGCGCCTAAAGACGCTGGCTTTCACGTTGTTCAAGCCTTATTGCTCTTGACTCGTCACTTGCCTTTCAAAGAGGCTTTAGTATTACTTACCACTATCCCTAAAGGGATCCTCATATTCTGTTACACTTAATTTATCTAGTGCTATATCATGCTTTACTCGTTCTCAAATTTTTATACTCGTGAAGAAATCATCCACTGGATAATTTCTTTAATCTTGGATATATTTCTTAATTGTGGCTTCATTGAGTCCAACCGTACTCACATAATAACCTTCCGTCCAAAAATGCCGATTCCCAAACTTGTACTTGAGATTGGCGTGTTTATCAAACATCATGAGTGCACTTTTGCCTTTTAAATACCCCATAAAACTTGAAACACTTATCCTCGGCGGGAATACCGACTAACATATCTACATGATCAGGCATTAAGTGACCCTCGATAATTTCAACTCCTTTATAACTACACAAGCGATGAAATATTTCGCCTAAACTACTTCGATATTGATTATAGATAACTTTTCGTCTATACTTAGGGGTGAACACAATGTAATAGAACAGTGCCACTTTGTGTGCGATAAACTATGAGCCTTTTGTGCCATATTTTTCTCCTTTCGCTTTACAATTGGCTTGAACACCTTTATTGTATCGCGTTCGGAGTTTTTTTGGTATAACCTTCGACGCGCACCTAGCGGAGCGAGACGGACTAATAGTCGCATAATTTTCTACTATTCCACTCGCCATAATGACAAGTGGGATAGTTGCCATTGATATATTCATCAATATAAAGGCATCCTTCTTATTCAAAAAAGTAGAAAGAAAGGTTACTGCTATCAAACTTCCAAATCCAGCAATTGAGTAAACAATCCCAACAAGACTATTTGATAATTTCAATTACGTCCATTTTTTTCTCTCATTAATTGGACATAGCCCTTTGTTTCTATTTTTGAATTTAAAAACGAGAACTCTCCGCACATTTTATCATAAAAATTATTATAATCTTCTTTTGAAAAATCTCCTAGAATCTCTATTTCAAGATAAAATCCAAGACCATCAATCTTATCTAGATTAATCGTTTTATTTTCTAATTCATCATGATAAGTCTTTCTATGTTTACTTATTGTGAAAATATTTGAAAAACCATCTTGCAAGATATTCCTTACAAATTCTAATTTTTCAGATTCTAACTCTATTTCACTTTCACTCCACATTCCTTGTTTTATCGTATCTTTTCTTGTAAAAACACTTGCTCTATTATCATCTTCTTGGCGAATTCTGTAGATAAAGCTACCTACCTCATCATTTTCAAATTCTCTTCCTTTTGTTTTAAAATATTTATCAACTTGCTTATTTTCACACTTAAATTTATAAGATTTTTCTAAATATGAAATAGCATTATTATAATCTTTCTCATCGTTGAGTTCAAATCTAACTTCTAATTCATTCATTAATTTTACCTCTCAATTCTTCAAAGGCTGAAGTCTCTTTACATTCACTCAGTCTATAGTAAGTTTCTGGTGATGTTTTATAGACACAAAGCCTAATATTTTCTTGCACTCATTTTAGCACTTCAATATAATACTGTCAACATTTTTGATAATATTTTTTTATTTATTTTTATTAAATACATATTTGTATTGTTTGGGATTAAAAAAACGATGCTTAATTGAACATCGTCTTTACTATTCTGTTATATCTGCAATGTAATGCTTGATTTTAAGAGCCATTGACATATTTCCCTCAAGCTTATATAGGAAATAAGCCGTTTCAAAGTACTCTTTTACTGCAACTTTAGAAGAAAAATTCTTACTGACATTTCCCATCAATACATACAAATCAGCCAAAAGATATGTTGTTCTATACGTCTTACATTGCTTTATCGTATCTGTGATTTTAGTAATAGCCTCTTCAGTATTATTCTGCAACCATAGATAGCGACAAACATTATAATTAAATTTAATAGAAAGGTTTAATTCTTCGATTGTGTTTAACTTGAGTTGATTTACTTGATACTCTAACTTTTCTCGAATTTCATTAAAACTCTCTAAATCTTCAATGTCATAATAAAAATTGAATAGAGTATTTGAAACTTGGAGGTAGGTCAAGTCAGATACACTTAACTGAGACAGTACCTTCTCCAATCTTGCCACAGCCTCTTCTTTTTGCTCATAGAAATAAAAATCTATAAGAGATTTTATCCACTCCATATAAAACTTATCTACTAGAGACAAGCGATGTACCTTTACACTCTCTAGTTCATATATATATTTCAAAGACTCATAATTTCGATTTGTGATAAAAGTCTGGGCTAACTTTTTAAACTCTGATAGCTCATCAATCTCTTCTCCAATCTGCTCATTAAAAAAATAATCTATACTAACTTTTAACTTCTTAGACAGAGCATATAAAAAGTCGGCTCCTGGAGTAAATTCTCCATTCTCTAATCTGCTAATCTGTCCCTGTTTACATATCCCCTCAGCCAATTCTCGCTGAGACATTTTTAATTCTTTTCGTCTATTTTTTAATCTTGTTGCTAAAAGTGTGCCCACATTTGCATTTTCCTTTTCTATTCGATTTCAATTTTAATTGTAACATGATTAAATTTTAAATACAAATTAATAAACCAAAAGATACAAATTATAGATAAATAATGGCTAGGTATGTTATTTTTGAAAACCTATCCCTTCTTCTTTTGAAATTTTCTTACTCAAGCGATTGATAAAACTACTAACGTTAAATGTACTAGATGTTAGACTATCACGTTTAGATTTTGCTATTGATAGATTTAACAGACCAGAAATAGTCTTTTACAACATATCAAATTCAGGGGAATAATAACGATTTTCCCCATTTTTTACACTCTCTAGTTCATAACAATCAATTCATCTTGTCACATACCTTAGCCCCAAAAATCCACACCAAATCTTTTCGAAAGCTGTTTAAAGCTTTGTACTTGCTTTCTAAGTTCATAGAGCTGAACCTTAACCTCATTTGTGCAATTCCATAATAAAAATAAGGACATTCTAATAAAGGATGTCCTTATTTTCTAACTAATAGATGTCAAAGTTACTTTGCTGATCCACTTTATTCTGTAATCATTGAGCAAAATTTGGTCAAAAAGGAAAAAAATACTAAATTATTTTTAAAATGAAATTGTGATAATTGTCTTTAAATAAACACTTTAAATTTTCTGTGTCTTTCTTTACATTTCTATATATGCTCCCTGCTGGAATCGAACCAGCAACTACTCCTTAGGAGGGAGTTGTTATATCCATTGAACTAAGGGAGCTAGATAAAAACTCTGCTGAAAAGCAGAGTTTTTTAGTCGAATTAACGACGGATTTCTTTGATACGAGCTGCTTTACCTTGAAGAGCACGCAAGTAGTACAATTTCGCACGACGTACTTTACCGTAACGAACAACTTCGATTTTTTCAACACGTGGAGTGTGGATTGGGAAGATACGTTCAACACCTACACCGTTAGAGATTTTACGAACTGTGTAGTTTTCTGAGATGCCAGCACCTTTACGTGCGATAACAACACCTTCAAAAATCTGGATACGTTCACGGTTACCTTCGACAACTTTCGCGTGTACACGAACAGTGTCACCAGGACGGAATGATGGGATATCTGTACGAAGTTGACCTTCAGTCAAGCTTTGGATTAATGGATTCATTTTATTCTCCTATCTTTGTCAATCTTGAGGAATCTTCCTCAGCGGATAAACTGTATTTTTGTGCGTCCATTACACACAAGATACAGTTTACCAAATTTCCACAAAAAAGTAAAGAAATTTACAACAGAATTCCTAAAAAAATCGCAACTAAACCACCTAAATAGGTCAAAGCTAAATAAGAATAAAAGACCTTCTTATCACTTAGCAACCTTTGGAGTTCGTCATTCAAGGTCGAAAAAGTTGTCAAACCTCCACAAAATCCTGTTGCCAGAATAGCATAAACTTCCTTAGACTCCACATGATTGTAGAATAATCCAATCAAAAAGCAACCCAAAAGATTGGCTACGAGCGTTCCAACTGGCAATTTAGAAGCTTGATTGTAGCAGGAAAAGAAATAGCGCACTAGAGCTCCGCAGCCACAAGCAATTGCAAGATAGACCATTACCATTTCTTCCTCCCTAAATAGTAAGCCAAGAGCAGGCCTCCACCGATGCTCAAAAGCAAATACAGAACTAAACTAAAATAACGCCCTGTATCAAGCAGTTTTACAGCATCAAGCATGAGACTAGAAAAGGTTGTTAATCCACCGCAAAAACCTGTACCCAGTGCTAAAATCAAGCCCTTACTAGTCCCCTTATAGACCAGATAGCCCTTGACAAGATAAACCAAGCAGAAAATTCCCAGATAGTTGACAAAGAGAGTGCCCCAAGGAAAATCTGGACTGGCTGGTAAGCAAGTAGAAACCAGATAGCGGACAAGTCCACCCACCATGGCAGCTAGAAAAATTCCTAGCGGATAAAATTGTTCTTTTTTCATTTGATGTTTTGATCCTGATAATCACGCGAACGTTTGAGTATGTCAGAAAAAGTCGCGACGATAGTCTCCTGATAGCGCTTGTCCTCTACACGACTTCTAACCTTTTCAAAAATAACTGCCTCTCTCTTGGTATCTAAAATAGGTTTACCTGAAGCTTTCTTATAGGCAACTACCCCCTCAACCAAATGCATTCGTTCTTCTAACAGTTTAACAATTTGGTCGTCGATTTGATCAATTTCTTGACGAATAATATCTAAATCCATACAATCTCCTCCTTTATTTGAATTATTGTATCAAAAAGCCACCAAATAGGCTAGTAAAATCCCAACTCAAGATAAAAAAATGCACTGATTGATTGTATCAGCGCACTTTTATACTTATCCTACTTTAGCAGCCAATTCTTCTGCGAATTGTTCCAAGCGTTCGATGTCTTCTTCTTCAGCTGAAAGATCAACTTTGACACACTCTGAACCTTTTTCTGCTCCTGTTGACACAAAGACACGATCAAAGTCATCAACAGCCTTACAGAATTCATCGTAGAAGGTATCTCCTGAACCAACCACTCCGTAGATTTTACCATTCAAGTTGAGGTCTGCTAGGTCTTCGTAGAAGTCCATCATCTCATCTGGCAATTCTCCATCACCATAAGTATAGGTCGCAACGATAGCGATGTCTGCTTCCAAGAAGTCTGAAGCGTCAACAGTTGTACATTCATCAACATCGACATCCAAGCCCAAGTCACGTAATTTGTCTGCTACAATATCTGCAATTTCTTCGGTATTACCGGTCATACTGGCAAATACAATTTTTGCTAATGCCATATCTTCCTCCTCAATTTATCTTTCTCCATTATATCACATCTTTTTCATTTTAAAAATAAAAATTCTTGTGCTACAATGAAATGAGAAAGAATTGAGGTTATTTATGGACATTTGCCATCAAATTTTAGAAAAAATTAAAGAATACGACACGATTATCATTCATCGTCATATGAAACCAGATCCTGATGCCTTGGGAAGTCAGGTGGGATTGAAAGCTCTTCTCAAACATCATTTCCCAGAAAAAACCATCAAAGCCGTTGGTTTTGATGAACCAACTCTGACTTGGATGGCTGAAATGGATCTTGTTGAAGATCGTGCTTACCAAGGCGCACTTGTCATCGTCTGTGATACAGCTAATACTGCTCGTATTGATGATAAACGCTATAGTCAAGGTGATTTTCTCATTAAGATTGACCACCATCCAAATGATGATGTATACGGTGACCTATCTTGGGTGGATACTAGTTCAAGTAGCGCTAGTGAAATGATTACCCTATTTGCTGAAATAACCCAACTGGCCTTGTCAGATCGAGCTGCTGAGTTGCTCTTTGCAGGAATTGTTGGTGATACAGGTCGCTTCCTCTACCCTTCTACCACTGCACGCACCCTCCGTCTGGCTGCTTCTCTGAGAGAACAGAACTTTGACTTTGCGGCTCTCACTCGTAAAATGGACACTATGAGCTACAAAATTGCTAAACTTCAAGGTTATATCTACGACCATCTGGAAGTGGATGAAAATGGTGCAGCTCGCGTTATCCTGAGTCAAGAAGTCTTGAAACAATTTAATGTGACCGATGCGGAAACTGCAGCCATTGTCGGTGCACCTGGACGCATTGACAGTGTAAGTCTCTGGGGAATTTTTGTAGAGCAAGCTGATGGCCACTACCGTGTTCGATTACGCAGTAAAATCCATCCTATCAATGAAATTGCCAAGGAACATGATGGTGGAGGCCACCCTCTAGCAAGTGGTGCTAATTCCTATAGCCTAGAAGAAAACGAAATCATCTACCAAAAGTTAAAAAACTTGCTTAAAAACTGATAAAATACTTGCCAAACTTTTCAGAATCTGATAGACTAGTATGGTAACAATCTATGGCTCGCAAAGAGACCATGGCAGAAAGGAAATATTGCAAAATGAAAAAAGATATCCATCCAGAATATCGCCCAGTTGTCTTCATGGACACAACTACTGGTTACCAATTCCTTAGCGGTTCAACAAAACGCTCTAACGAAACAGTTGAGTTCGAAGGCGAAACTTACCCATTGATCCGTGTGGAAATTTCATCAGACTCACACCCATTCTACACTGGACGTCAAAAGTTCACTCAAGCAGATGGACGCGTGGATCGTTTCAACAAAAAATACGGTCTCAAATAATCAACCGCATTTATTGCTTAAAAACGTTGATACAAAGCCTTTTCCAAGAAATTGGAATTGGCTTTTTTTATTTTTAGTACCGTTTTTGGTACCGTCTTGGAAAACTAACCTTTTGCACTATACAGGTAATCTACAAATTTTGTGATAGCTTTCTTCTCTCCTGCTACTGTAGAATGGCTATAAGTATTCAGGGTCATCTGACTACTTGCATGACCTAACCTTTTGGCTGCATTAACAGGATCTACACCCGTTTCAATCATCAAGGTAGCATGAGTATGTCTGAATCCATGAGGAGTTATCTTCTTCAAGCCATGTTTCCTAATAATGCGCTTTAGAACACTATTGATATAGTCCTGGTATAAAGGCTCTATCTTTCCATCTCGGCCAACAAACGTAAACATGTAATCACTATCAATCAATGGGGTAACTGACAGTTGCCCCTTTTCTCTTCTGCTCTTTTGTTTCCACTCTTTCAAAATCGAGATTGTCTCAGTATCTAAAGGGATTTGCCGTATGGAAAACCTGTTTTTAGTGCTTTTCTCAACTGCTTTCCCTTTGATTCTACCTAGATTTTTGCTGATAGAAAGTAATTGATTATCAAAATCAATATCAGACCACCTCAAAGAATACAGCTCCCCTTTCCTTAAGCCACTATAGGCCAACAAACGAAATAAGGCATAGTTTTTATAAGGCTCTTCTGCCTTAATAATAGCTAAAAACTCATGCAACTCCTCAACGCTAAAGAAGTTATCTGACTTCTTCCGCTCTCTTTTTGGGAGTATCGTTTGCTTCATTGGGTTGTCTGTAATCAATTTCATTTTCAAAGCAAAATCAAACACTTGGCTAGTATAAGATTTTACCTGTTTGATATTTCTAAAAGTCTGACCTTTTTCGGTAATGAAGTCTTGGCAGTGCCAAGGAGTAATTTTGGAAATTTTCATCTTTCCAAGAACTGGCAAGATATGGATTCTAAACAAATCATCTGTACGGACGCTTGTCGTCCTCTCTACTGTGTTTTGATAAGTTTTGAACCATTCTTCAAAAACTTCATCAAAACGTCTCTCAGAGACTCTCAGTAGCCCTGAGAGGTCTCCTGACGCTTTTTTGTGGTAAATCATAGCTTCATATTGTCTAGCTTCTCTAAGGCTCTTAAAACCGCTTTTAAAGAAGTCCTGACATTTGCCATCAATCACCCTGTAGATTCTGACCTTATAAAGATACCCTGATTTAGACTTTTTAGCCTTATATTTAATAATAGACATTCTAATTTCTCCTTTATTTTTTAAGGTTTCGGAGTTTATAAAATAAAGAAATCATGATTGTCAGTTATTTCTTACGCTTTTTCTCTTCTTGCCGTCTCTTGTATTCAGGAGTCTCTACCCATGCCTCCCAGACATAATGATAAGGGGAGTCTTCTGCTCCTGATTTGTTAATCAGGAAAGGGATAAGGCCTTGTTTCTCATCAGCTATAAATTCTTTAATAGCTTTAACCAAAACAGGGTTAAAGCCTTTTTTACTTGCTAGAAAATCAATGTAATCAGACAATGCCTCTGATTGATTGAGCTCTGCAAGTATAATAGCAAGATCTTCTCCAAAAGGAGTCCATTGAGTGATTTTATTTTCAATCGTACTTTTTCCCTGAAGCACTTTGGCGAAGCCTTTAAAAATTTCTTTGGTTGAACCTGGATTGACTAATACAGGGTTATCATCAATCCCCAGCAAGTAAGGGATAGACACCCCGAAGTATTCTGCAAGGATTTTTGCATTTTCTATACTAAGATTTGTTTTTCCATTTTCGTATTTTCCATATTGAGACTGGTTAGTATTCAAAACTTTTGCTAAGTCAGCTTGAGTCAGTCCTTTTTCTTTTCTTAAAACTTTTAGTCTATTGCTCATTTTATACCTTTCTGACATTTTATATTTAAAATTATAACACAAATAATTAAAAAATAACTTTTTTCTTGACATAAGTTATTTTTTAACTTAAAATAATAGTTATAAAATAACTTCGGAGCTTATAAAATTAAGAAAGGGGTCAGAATATGACAGAAAATTTTACCATCCACCTCCCAAAAGCAACAGAAAAGAAGTTGCTTGCTCGCTACGATAACATGCTTCAGAAAGCTATTGAAAAAGCCCTTGATGACCAGGAACTCTATAAACCTATGGTTCGTATGGCAGGCTTGTGCCGTTGGCTTGATGTATCCACTACTACCATTGTCAAATGGCAACGTGAAGGCATGCCTCACATGGTCATTGATGGAGTGACCCTGTACGATAAACACAAAGTCGCTCAATGGTTACAACAATATGAAAGGTGAGAAATATGGAATATGATGACAAAAACTATCTAATTCCAAAAGTGCTTTTTCGAGATGAATTTTATAATTGTTTAACTCCCTCTGCAATTATAGTATATACTGTCCTACTAGATAAAATGCAGGAAGCACCGACTAAAAATTGGATAGATGAAAATGGAGATGTTTATCTTAACTATCGTATAGTAGATTTAGAAAAAATATTTGGTTTTGGTAATAAGAAAATTATACGTATCCTAAAATCTTTAGAAGAGTGCAATCTTATTGAACGTGAAAGAGTTCCAGTTTTCTATCGTGCCAACTTACCGTACAGAATTTATATTAACGAGGTATAAAGAATGATAAAGATTTATTTTGGAAAAGATACAGCACTTAATCAAGCTATCCAGTCACGATTGGATAGCTATCAGCTTGAATATCAAGTATTCTCAAGTAAAGATATAGATACTAAAACGCTGATGGAATGGCTTTTTAGGTCAACTGATATATTTGAACTGTTAAGTACTAAGATGTTGAAGTATAAATTAAATACACAAATTACACTTAGTCAATTTGTTAGAAAGATTTTGAAAGACGTTGATAGTTCCTTAAAACTCCCCATTGTTGTAACAAAAGAAGCCATCTATTCGAACATGACTCCAGAATATGTTGGGACACTCTTGCCAAAAGAATACCGTAAAGCAGAACGAGAGAACTTATTTAGGAAACTTGAAGAGCTAGATGAAGGTAGACATTTTTGGAGAAATTTTGAGATTGTCCGTAAACAATCTGAACTGCCTTGGTTTGAATTGCATAAGTTGTTATTTGCTGATGTGTCTGACGATTTAGGAGAAATCAAAAAAGCTAAAGACCGATTCTTTAAATACAAGAAAAACAAGCAGATCCCACCTGAAGATATCATCGAAAAAATTCTAGAAGTATTTTTGATTGAAAGAGTTGACCTTTTTCAAAAATCTGTTTCAGATCTACAAAATTTCTAGTCCTAAAACAGTTATGAAAACAACTATGAAAATATTTTGGAAATGAGATTTTGAGACTAAATTTTTGAGCTTTCTCAAAATTTATAACGCGGGCTCCTCTAACAGCCCGCTATGTTCCCATTTCGTGGGATTTTACTACACCCATTTTTTGGCAAGTTTGACCGTAGCAAAATGAAAATGGTCCGACGAAGTCGGCTTGGGGTTGCTCCCCCAAGAATGTCATTTTACGGAGGTCTTTGCGCAGACAAAAAAGAGGCGCCGATAGGCGACCTCTATAAGAAAGGAGGTTGATTTGGAATTAAAAGTTAGCTTGGACAACATCACTATTACAGCTTATATCAAACCTATCAAACTCCTTGATCTCAAAAGTTTGATAGAAAGTCATACAGCCATTATCGTCCAGACTGCAATGACTGATATGTTTAGAGCAATCACTCGGGACGGAAGTCACGTTAGACTCCTCCTAGACTACGACAAATTAAAAGGACAAGCCTTTAATGCTCGCCCTTTCAGGATAGAGTTTAACCCCAATAAACTCCGACAGATTGATATTAATATCTTAGATACAATTATACCATATCTTGAAGATATTGCAATCTCTCGAGTCGATTTAGCTTTTGATATATTTGAAGTTGATTGTAGTGAGTTTATTCTTGAAAAGAAAGGCCGCCCTACTGCTACCAAAGAATGGAGAGACCAGAATGGAAAACTAGAAACTAAATATCTAGGCGCCTCCAGGTCAGAAAAGCAAATCAGACTCTATAACAAAAAAGTTGAACAATTAGAAAATGGCTCTGATGAAGACAAGAAATTTGCCCAGCAGTTCCAGCATTGGTGGCGCTTAGAATTTCAGCTCCGCAGTCGCTCGGTTGAAGAAATATTTGAAGTCATTGACTCTGTTATCTTTAAACCGTTTAACTTTGAAGGTTTAGGCATAGAGGCTCAACTTTACTTACTTGCCCTTACTCGTGATAAAGGAATCTGGAACAAAGTCAGTAAAAACACACGTACAAAATACAAGAAACTTTTACAGACCTATAAAACATCTGATATTGACTATCTGAAATTGATGAAAGATTTATTAAAACATGAACGACCAATATTAGAAAAACAGCTTGCTTATTATGGGGGAAGAGAAACAAAAAATAGCTTTCAACCATTTGGTTGAAAATCCAGTATTAACAAGGAGTTACGAGGCCTAAAATGAGAATAAAAGACTACGCTGATAGCCTGGGAGTTAGTAGTCAATCCATCTATAAACGGATACGATCTCCAAAATATAAAGAGAGGTTGAAAACCTTGATTTAATAGGCATTAGAATACTTGAAGATTATCATTTTGAAAATGATGTGATTAAACTTGAGAAAGAATTAGAGGAGACTAAAGAACAAGGCAAACAACTAGAACAAGATTTGCAACTATTGAAAGGCTATAGGAAGAGTGAGCAACAAAATTTAAAAGCTTGGACAGATTATGCTGAACGATTGGAACAACATCGATTTTACTTAATGATTGCACTCACTACTGTATCTATAGCTTTCCTTGTAGCTTTAGCCTTTGCCGTCTTCTGACGGCATTTGTCGGACAATGCGAAGCGTCCGACCCTGGGGCACTGATAGAGTGCCCTACTCGCTTCGGCGAGTATAGTCGAAACTCCTCTTGTGGCTCGAGAGGTGGTTCGATGTCGCTCCTGTATTCGGAGCGATGTGCCGTCTGCAAGACCCTTCGGAGAACGCACATTTACGGAGTAAAGTGTAGTGCGTTACACTTTACATGGAAGTCGTGCCGATCCTTCAGGAAAAAATCTACCCTATGGGCCACTTAGTCCTGGTGGCAATCTTCCGCCACCAACTCGGCGACCCTTTGAGCCGAGAAAGGAGAACAAGCTATGAGTTACGCAGTAGCTAGGATGCAAAAAATGAAATCTGGAAATCTTGGTGGTGCCTATCGTCACAATGAACGAATTTTTGAAAATCACTCGAACAAGGATATTGACCCAGAAAAAGCTCACCTAAACTATGAATTAACCGACCGTGATCGCTCTATCCCATACGATAGGCAGATTAAACAATACATCAACGATAATAAAATTTCCAAACGTGCTCTACGTAAAGATGCCGTTTTGTGTAATGAATGGATTATTACATCAGATAAGGCATTTTTTGAAAATATGAGTCCAGATCAGATTAAGAATTTTTTTGAAACAGCAAAAAATTTCTTTGCTGAAAGATACGGTAATAGTAATATCGCTTATGCTATGGTACGTCTTGACAAGAGTACGCCACATATGCACTTAGGACTTGTGCCTATGCAAAATGGCAAGTTAAGCTCTAAGTCATTATTTGGCAGTCGTGACCAACTGAAAGAGATCCAGGAGGCATTTCCTAGATACCTGAACGAACATGGATATAATTTGCAACGTGGGGAGTCTGATAGCAAGAAGAAACACCTCGAAACAGCAGAATTTAAAGAAAAGCAACGCTTACTAGATGATACTGATAAAAAGATAGTTGATAAAACCGAAAAACTAAAGCAACTAGAAAAACAGGAAAAGCAAGCTACTGAAAAATCAAGCAACACGAAAAAGAGAAAGATGCTTTACTAGATGATATAGCTGTTTTAGAGTCTATTCAACCTTTACAGATTGAAGAAATGAAAAAAGACAAATTAGTCAGACGTACATTTGACGGAAAACTAAAAATGGATAAAGCAACCTATGACAGACTCTTTCATACAGCCTCCCAAAATGCCCTAGATAATAATAGGCTAAGGCACGAAAACAGCAAACTTGAACATCAATTACAACAATCACTTTCTAAACAGAATAACTTAGCTAAAGAACTGATGAAGAGTGATCATATATTGTCTGAAAATCGTACGCTAAAATCAGAAGTCGATAAACTAAAACACGCAAATAAAAAACTCAATGAAAGTATAAAACGATTAAGTGAGCAATTAAATGCCGTAAATAAAAAACTTGCACTTTGGCGCAAAACAGCAAGAAATTACATGCATCCTAAAGAATTCAGCAGAATGTTACATGTCATAAATCAAATACGTCCACTAAGAATAACCATTATGTCAGTCGCTCGAAGTGTTAAAAATATGATTGAAAAAAATATATTTTAATCACTTTATGCCGTGAAAGTCTCTTGATAACAAGCTAGTCGACTTTAGACTAAAGTCAGTCGAGTCGTCAGGCTGAAAAGCTGACGACCGATTGCCAAAGGCTAAAAAAGACTAGGTTACTTGTTGTCAAGAGAACCATGGAATAAATGAACAAGGAGAAAAAGATGAACAATATTAACAAACCTTTAGTACACAAAATTAAACAACCCGGTACATTTTCCGGAAAAATATTACTAGGTTTCCTACAGTCAGTTTTTAAGGAAATCACTGGGAACTATATACCATCAGCCTATCCACTCAGCATTATTGAGCCTTATTTTACTTCAGATGAACAGGGAGAATCGTTTTGGTCAAATGCCCTGGCTATCAATGTTTTAGAAATTCGCCTCAAGGATAACTATAACATCCATCTAATACAAAAATCACCTTATATTCTTCTTGTTATTGAGGATATTGATAGCTTTAAAACTGGAGTTATTAAACTCTTTAATGACTTACTTGACCCTGAAAAAAAGTACCTGGTTTATCGTGATTTTATCAAAACATATCGCAATATGACTCCGATTGAAAAAATCGATTTTTTCAAAAAGAAGACCGTTGAGGGAATCGCAGCTAAAAAATAAGCTGTGGTAGACTATTTAGTGAGGAGGTAACGCTATGAGAAAAACACTATTTGGTTGGATGCTTGCATTTTCTGCATTACGCTTTCTTGATCGCTCAGTACGACAGTCAACTAAAGCGCTACGACGATTTTTAAGATAAATTATATAAGTTAATAAAAATTATTATTGACATTCTCTCTTATTTATCCTAAACTATAACTAAGGATAGGATGTTTGTCGGGTGACTGGTAACAGTTTGCTCAAAGGTACTTGTTTCAAGTACAGGTGAGGTACTGCCTTCAGCTTTAGGCTGTAAAGAACCCGTGCCACCACTGGTCCTATTTGTTTCACTCTTGGATTATATTCAAGAGTTTTTTCTTGCCAAAAAAAAATCTCAAACACCTGAGACATCTTTCTTTATTTTATAAGCTCCGAAACCTTAATTTTTGGTACCTTTTTGGTACCGTCTTGGTTTAATAATACGGTATATATATAATATTTTACAGCTATATCCCTTTTAGAAACGTTGATTTAATAAGGATTTAAACACTATAGAGTATATCTTTGTAAAATACGGTCTCAAATAATAAGAAAAAGAACAGTCGAAACTGTTCTTTTTTTTCTTCTTTTTATGAACCAATCACTACTACTTTCTATTTGTCAACCATCACGCTAACACTATAATTGATTTCAAACGGGGTTAAAAAATATCGAAAAGAAGCTTAATATTGAGAATGGTCAAGATGATTGAAACTACATAGCCTAGGATTGTGTTCCACTTGGCATTGGTAAATTCTCCCATCACTGACTTCTTAGAAGTCAGATAAATTAAGGGAAAAATTGAGAATGGAAGAAAGACCTGTGAATAGACTAATAACTGATCCTAGGTTCTTTCTTGATGTCCAAACAAGACAGCGACTACGATCACAGGAAGCAAGGCAAAAATACGTGTCCCGATACGGATAATCCACTGAGATAATTTCAGATGCAAGAAACCTTCCATAACAATCTGTCCAGTCAAAGTACCTGTAATAGTAGAATTTTGACCACTTGCTAAGAGGTCCAGAGAAAATAAAGTTGACAGAGTTGAGCTGACTATCGCTCCTGCTATTGTAGAATCCTGCAAAACATTGTACATTTGGGAGAAAGCTGAAATTTCGAACGCATGACCAAAAAAGAACGATGCTCCTAAAATGAGAAGTAAGGAATTGCCAACAAAGGCTAGGGACAACTGAAGATTTGAGTCCCAGGTCATAAAACGAACAGATTTTCAAACATCCTTTTTATCCTTATGGTTGATTTTCCTTGTTTGCGATAATGATGAATGAAGATAGAGATTATGGGGCATGACTGTCGCTCCTACAATCCCTAAAGCCAAGGTCAATTGGCTTTCATGTCCCGGCAACGGTGTTTCAAATAATGTTGGAGTCGGTAAATAACCACCAAAAATCCCCTGAATACTTGGACTGGATAAAGCCACTAGATAAGAAAAAATACCTAATATAGTTAAGATAAGAGTCGTAACAATAGCTTCAATTTTTTTGAAGCCAAATTTCATCAACAAAAGTAAAAGAAATACATCCAAAACAGTTAGGAGGATAGCAACCATAATCGGTATTTTAAACAAAAGATTTAAGGCAATCGCTGACCCTAAAACTTCAGCCAAGTCTGTCGCCATTAAAGCTAATTCTAAAATCACCCACAGACTATAGCGAAGCCATTTGGGAGCATGATGAGCTGTTGCTTGCGCTAGATCCATTCTAGTCACTATACCGAGCTTTCCAGCCATCTGTTGCAGCTGCATGGCAATGATAGATGAAATCAAAATAACAAATAAGAGACTATACTTGTAAGAAGCACCACCAACTACACTGGTAATCCAGTTTCCAGGATCCATATAACCAACTGCTACAAGTGCTCCAGGACCTAAGAATGCTTTTAGATTTTGCCAAAAATGATTGTTATTGGGAGTTTCAATAGATTGATTGATCTCAGAAAGAGAGACCTTTTTGTAAGAAGACATAGGAATTTTACACTTTCTAATCTGCCTTTACTTTTTTTTAATGGATTTTTTGAAAATATAATGAAAAATAGTTTCCAATTTTCAATTCATCCTTATTATATCACATTTTAGAATGATTCTTAAGGAAAGCATGATAGTTGAAATCAGCAACATCAGTATTGTAAAAGCCAGCGATTTATGACGCTGGCTTTAAAACTATGAAAAATTTTCTAAACTAGATTGCTTCTGTGACAAAACTACGGCTTTCCAATACTTTGAGCATGGCGTTAGCTGTATCTAGGGCTGTGAAGAGGGGCACTCCGTGTTCAATGGCTGAACGACGGATTTGCTCTCCATCTTCGTCTGCAGTTCGTTTGGTTCCTACTGTGTTAATGATAGCTTGAATTCTTCCTTTACGAACAAAGCTTGGAATATCCTTATCGTCATCACCAATCTTACCAACAGGTTGGGCTTGCAATCCTTGACTGGCAAAGAAGGCTGCTGTCCCTTCTGTCGCGAGGATTCCATAGCCAATATTTTGGAAACGACGAGCCAAGTCCAAGGCTTCTTCTTTGGCATCATCAGCGATGGTAAATACAACGTTACCAAAAGTTGGCAAGTGTAAGTAAGAAGCTTCAAAGGCCTTATAGAGAGCTTTTTCCAAAGTCGTATCAGAACCCATAACTTCCCCTGTTGACTTCATTTCAGGACCAAGTAAGCTGTCTACCTTAGCTAGTTTGGTAAAGGAGAAGACAGGTGCCTTGATATGAACTCGAGTGCTTTCAGGGTAAAGTCCATCTTGGTAGCCAAGTTCTTCAAGTTTTTGACCAAGAATGAGCTTGGTTGCTACTTGAGCCATAGGGATATTGGTCACTTTAGAAAGAAATGGAACCGTACGGCTGGCACGTGGATTGACCTCAATAACATAGACTTTTTCATCCTTGATGACAAACTGGATGTTCATCATTCCAAGGCAGTTAAGGCCGATTGCTAGACGTTTCGTATAGTCTGCTATAGTTTCCTGAACCTTTTGCGACAAGGTTTGTGGTGGGTAAACGGCCATTGAGTCACCTGAGTGGACACCGGCACGTTCGATATGCTCCATGATACCAGGGATGAGAACATTTTCCCCGTCTGAGATGGCATCAACTTCACACTCCTGACCAATAATGTAAGAATCGACAAGAACTGGGTGGTCTGGACTAGCCTTAACAGCAGTTCGCATGTAAGAACGAAGGTCTTCTTCGTTTTCAACGATTTCCATAGCACGTCCACCAAGTACATAAGATGGACGGACAAGAACTGGGAAGCCAATCTTACGAGCTGCAAGAACTGCTTCTTCTTCATTGGTAGCCGTTTGTCCTGGTGGCTGTGGAATATCCAAATCTTTAAGAGCTTGCTCAAAGAGGTCACGGTCCTCAGCTCGGTCTAGGTCAGCAACCTGTGTCCCAAGGATGGTCACACCTGCTTTCGCCAATGTCTCCGCAAGGTTGATGGCTGTTTGACCACCGAACTGAACGATAACACCCTTTGGTTGCTCCAAGTCGATGACATTCATGACATCTTCGAATGTTAATGGCTCAAAGTAAAGCTTATCTGACACAGAGAAGTCTGTTGAAACGGTCTCTGGGTTTGAGTTCATGATGATGGCTTCATAGCCAGCCGCTTGAATAGCCTTAACCGAGTGAACAGTTGCGTAGTCAAACTCAACACCTTGACCGATACGGATTGGACCAGAACCTAGGACTAGTACAGATTCCTTATCAGACTTGATAGACTCATTTTCCCAACCATAGGTTGAATAGAAATATGGTGTTTCAGAGTCAAACTCCGCCGCACAAGTATCCACCATCTTGTAGACTGGGACAATCTTGTTTTCCAAACGAAGTTGACGAACTTGGTCAGCTGTCGTTTCCCAGAGTTCAGCAATCTTACGGTCTGAGAAGCCATTCAGTTTGGCAGTTTTCAAAACGTCTAAATCTTGTGGATGTGCTCCCAGTTCTTGCTCGATTTCAAAGATATGTAAGAGTTTATCAAGATAGAAGATATCAATCTTAGTCAATTCAGCAATTTCTTCTGGTGTATAACCACGACGAATAGCTTCAGATACATAGAAGAGACGGTCATCTTGAGCTTTCACAACCTTTTCAATCAAGGCATCATCAGAAACTGCTGCAAGTTCAGGCATTTCATTGTGGTGAACGCCAATTTCAAGTGAACGACAAGCTTTAAGGAGAGATTCCTCGATGTTACGACCAATCGCCATGACTTCTCCAGTGGCCTTCATTTGTGTACCCAGACGACGCTCCCCTTTTTCAAACTTGTCAAATGGGAAACGTGGAATCTTGGCAACCACGTAGTCGAGGGCTGGCTCAAACATGGCATAGGTTGAACCCGTGACTGGGTTAATAACCTCATCCAAGGTCAAACCTACTGCAATCTTAGCAGCCAATTTTGCAATCGGATACCCTGTCGCTTTAGAAGCAAGGGCTGACGAACGTGATACACGAGGGTTTACTTCAATGACATAGTACTTGAAGCTGTGGGGATCAAGTGCTAGCTGAACATTACATCCACCTTCAATCTTAAGAGCACGAATGATGCTCAAGCTCGCGTCACGTAGCATTTGGTTTTCATAGTCTGACATGGTTTGGGCAGGGGCAAATACGATGGAATCCCCTGTGTGAATCCCAACTGGGTCAAAATTTTCCATGTTACAAACAACCAAAGCATTGTCAGCTGAGTCGCGCATGACTTCGTATTCGATTTCCTTGAAACCTGCAATAGAACGCTCAATCAAACATTGGGTAACAGGTGACAATTTTAATCCATTTTCAGCGATTTCACGCAATTCTTCCTCATTGGCACACATACCACCACCAGTACCACCAAGTGTAAAGGCTGGACGAACGATGACTGGGTAGCCAATTGTTGCTGCAAAGGCAACTGCTTCATCAACTGTGTTGACAATCTCAGATTCTGGAATGGGTTGTTCCAATTCTTCCATCAATTGTTTAAAGAGGTCACGGTCCTCCGCTTGGTCAATGGCAGATAATTTAGTACCCAGAAGTTCAACACCAAGCTCATCGAGGATACCATTTTTAGACAATTCCATGGCCATATTGAGCCCTGTCTGACCACCGAGTGTTGGTAGCAAGGCATCTGGACGCTCCTTACGAAGAATACGAGTCACAAACTCAAGTGTAATTGGCTCAATATAAACCTTATCAGCAATTTCCTTGTCCGTCATGATGGTTGCAGGATTTGAGTTAACCAAGACAACCTCATAACCTTCCTCTTTCAACGACAAGCAAGCCTGGGTCCCAGCGTAGTCAAACTCAGCAGCCTGACCAATAATAATCGGACCAGAACCAATCACCATAATTTTTTGAATATCAGTACGTTTAGGCATAGTTTATGATACAAAGCCCGTAAAGAACACAGCGAAAATAGGAAACTCGGTGCAGACGCCTTCAGCGTCAAGACGATGTTTATCTTTTTCACACAGTTCTTAGGGCGTGTTCACTTCCGCGAACAATGTATCTTCTCCTTTCTATTCGTCGCCTCTCAGGGCGACATTAAATAAGATACAAAGGACGAATAGAAAGCGATTGAATTTTAGGAAACCAAGGAAGGATTGACAATCCAAATTGGTTTCTCTAAATTCCGAGCTTTCCGTCCGTGTTCAGTTACATAAATTCTCCGACGAGCTTTTACTCGTTCTTAGTTTGATTGTTTAAAAGCTTCCATCATCTCTATAAACTCATCAAATAGGTAGCTAGCGTCGTGTGGACCAGGGGCTGCATCTGGATGGTATTGAACAGAGAAAGCAGGTTGATATCTGTGACGCACACCTTCAACTGACTTGTCATTGATTTCTTCGTGGGTGATAATCAAGTGTTCTGGCAAATCCTCACGGCTGACTGCATAACCATGGTTCTGACTTGTAAAATCCACACGTCCTGTAGCAATTTCACGTACCGCATGGTTAAATCCACGGTGACCAAACTTCATCTTGTAGGTCTTAGCACCATTTGCCATTGCAAAGAGTTGGTGCCCCATACAGATACCAAAGATTGGAATTTTTCCTTGCACACCACGAATCATATCCAGTGCCTGTGGAACATCTTCTGGGTTACCTGGACCGTTTGACAACATAACTCCGTCAGGATTGAGATGGAGAATTTCTTCAGCCGTTGTCGAATACGGAACAACCGTCACGTTACAGTTGCGTTTAGAAAGTTCACGTAGGATTGAGTGCTTGAGACCAAAGTCCACTAACACCACGCTCAAACCAACTCCTGGAGCTGGATAGGATGTTCTAGTAGAAACCTGCTTGATATTATCTGTCGGCAAGACTGTCGCTTGGAGCTGATCCGTCACATGGTCCATACTGTCCCCAACATGGGTCAAGGTTGCACGCATGGTACCATGCTTACGAATAATCTTGGTAAGAGCACGTGTATCAATCCCTGAAATACCTGGAATTTTTTTAGCTTTCAAAAATTCATCCAAGGTCATTTGGTTGCGCCAGTTGCTTGCTCGACGTGCTTCTTCAAAAACAACGACTCCCTTACAAGTTGGAATGATGGATTCGTAATCATCACGGTTGATTCCATAATTTCCTACCAAAGGATAAGTAAAGGTCAAGATTTGTCCATTATAAGACTGGTCTGTAATGGATTCTTGGTAGCCGGTCATGCCTGTGTTAAAGACGATTTCACCTGTTACATCAATATCTGCTCCGAAGGCCTTGCCTTCAAAAACTGTGCCATCTTCTAATACTAGAAGTCTTTTTGTCATATTTTCACCTCTCGTGGACGCTCACTGGCGTCTTTTAACGTCTTGTGTTTTAGTTGGCGTTTCTACTCGCCAGTACGGATTCTAAGATTGCCATTCGAACAAAAACACCATTGGTCATTTGTTGGACAATCCGTGATTTTGGTGCTTCAACCAAGTGGTCTGCGATTTCTACATCACGGTTGACTGGAGCTGGGTGCATGAGGATTGCTGTTTCTTTCAAACGGTCATAACGTTCTTGAGTCAAACCATGTTGGGCATGGTAATCTTCTTTGGAAAAGACAGCCCCACTATCATGGCGTTCATGTTGCACACGAAGAAACATCATGACATCCACCTGATCAATGATTTCATCAATGGTTACAAACTGTCCATAGTCTGCAAACTCTTGACTTCTCCATTCCTCAGGTCCAGCGAAAAAGAGTTCAGCTCCCAAGCGTTTCAAAATCTGCATATTGGATTTGGCAACGCGTGAATGATCCAAGTCACCTGCAATCGCAACCTTAAGACCCTCAAAGTGACCAAATTCCTCATAAATAGTCATCAAATCAAGCAAGCTCTGGCTAGGGTGTTGGCCCGAACCATCTCCACCATTGATGATGGAAGTCGTAATCGTCGGACTTGCAATTAACTCTCTGTAGTAGTCAACCTCAGGGTGGCGAATCACACAGACATCCACTCCTAAAGCAGACAGAGTCAAAATGGTATCATAAAGTGTCTCACCCTTATTGACTGAACTAGTCTTCACATCAAAGTCAAGTCGCTCCAATCCCAGTTTAATCTCTGCCACTTCAAAGGATTTATGCGTCCGTGTAGAATCCTCAAAGAAAAGATTGGAAACAATCGGATGGTCTTCATAAGGAAGCTGAGCTCCGTTTTTAAACTCAATTCCTCGCTTGATCAATTTCATCACTTGATCGACAGTGAGGTCTTCCATGGACACCACATGGTTCAATGCTTGTTGATTTTCTGACATGGCTACTCCTTTAGCTTTCTAAGCTTCTTCAGTAATCAGAACTCTGTCTTGGCCATCAAGTTCTGCCATCTCTACGATGATTTCTTCAGAACGACTAGTTGGGATGTTTTTCCCAACGTAATCTGGACGGATTGGCAATTCTCTATGTCCACGATCAACTAGAACTGCTAAACTCACGCGCGCAGGACGACCATGACCGACAATATTATCAATAGCAGCACGGATAGTACGGCCTGTATAAAGCACATCGTCCACCAAGATAACTTCGCGGTCTGTCACATCAACAGAAACCAAAGAAGTATCTTCTCCACTTTTAACATCATCACGGAAAGGTTTGGTATCCAATTCCACAACAGGAACTGAAAGATTTTCTAGTTGCTCCAAACGTTCTTGGATTCGGTGGGCGATAAAGACACCGCGAGTTTTAATACCAGCCAAGACGATTTTATTCAAATCTTTGTTGCGTTCGATAATCTCATAAGTAATACGCGTAATCGCTCGTTTGACGGTCAATTCGTCTACAACTTCTTTTGTCTTCATGACAAACCTCCAAAAAGAAAAGTCTCCTTAAACAAGGAGACTTGAAATGTATAGCTAAGTAAGCCCTACTGCAAACAGTATAGACTTCACCCTTCTACTTTATCACGCTCCTTGCCTGCCTCACGGGACAGGTTTAAAGGAATATTTAGTTATCAATTACTATAGCACAAAGCATGCTTAAAATCAAGCAAAAACTTTTGATGAGCCATCTTATAAATTGCTAAAATCATATAACTGTGGGTACTGGTCACACTCTGGATTTTTAGGATGGCAAATGGCTCTTCCAAAATAAATCATGGCCTGATGGGCTGCTAACCACTGCTCCGGTGGCAAGATATCCATGACACGTTTTTCCACCTCAAGCGGTGTCGCTGATTTTTTGACAATATCATGGTGTTTGCAAATACGCTCCACATGAGTATCTACTGCAAAAGCTGGAATCCCAAAGCCCACACTCATGACAACATTGGCTGTCTTGCGACCAACACCTGCTAGACTCTCTAATTCCTCACGTGTTTGAGGGACTTGACCATCAAAATCTTCTAGTAACTGTTGGGCACATTTTTTAAGGAATTTAGCCTTATTTCGATACAGTCCTAGGCGAGAAATGTGTGAGGCAATTTCACTTTCTGTTGCAACAGACATGGCTTGTGGCGTTGGAAAGGCAGCAAAGAGACCTGGTGTGACCTTATTTACCGCTGCGTCCGTTGTCTGAGCTGACAACATGACCGCAACCAAGAGTTCAAAATGATTGGTGAAATCAAGACTAGGCTTGGCATCTGGAAAAAGAGCAATGATTTCTGCTAGCACCTTTCGTGCACGTTTTTTTGACAAGACCATTATTCGTCTCCGTCAAATAGTCCTTGTAAGCCAGCAAAGGGACTGTTTTCTTCTTTCTTAACTGCTTGTTGAGCTTGGTATTCTTTTTCTGTCATGATTTGCCAGTCATTTCCTGAAATAAATCCTTGACCAGCCTCTTCTTCAGCCGTCAAAACCTTGATGGGAATGTTTAGTAGGATATTGTCTGACACACTCTCAGCAAGGTCAAGTTCTCCATTTTCGATAGGCAAGACCAAATCATCGTCTAAAACTTCCTGATCTAGTTGGTTAGTTGCGCCTTCCATGAAAACTTCCGTTACTGGATAAGATTCAACTAGCTCAACTGGTTCCATACTGCGACTTGAAGCAAGAACAATGGTATAAGACAACTGATAATCTAAGAAATACATACGGTCTTCATACTGTACTTTCCCAACAGCAAGGATATCTTTTACATCTAAAATTTCTTGATTGCGTGCACGCAGGTCTGCGGCTAAGTCTAACGTTTGTTCAAAATGCAGGCCTTCAGACTGCTTACGAATTTCTTGAATATTTAATTTCATACTTCCTCCATAAAGATTTACTCTCTTGATTATACCATGAAAAGGCTACAAATCAGCCCACCAAACTTTGTAATTAAAACTCGATTTTTTAACATATTTACTATGACATTTTTATTTTTTAGTGCTATACTATAGGCAAGAATACATCAGAGCAAGGAGGATGCTCACATGGAAAACAAAGAACTCATTGCTAATGCAACCCAACTCCTATCCGAGTTAAATAAAAGTTTCCAAAGCTGCAAACAGGGTACGGCAGATGATATTCGACTACAAGAGCTGCTAAATTCTACTCTGCAAGAGCTCAAAAAAGCGGAAAAGTTGGACAACAGTATTTTAATCGACCTTGAGAAATTTTACCAACGTACCAGTCTTCTGATAGGCCTTGGTAGCCTAAAACTAAACGATCAAGCACGTACCGCTTGGCGCAACTATGACAAGTTCCATTACGAGCATGTCAAACACGTACTAACTCTTTATGGACCTGTTTTCGGATTTTAGAGATTAGAATTGTCAGTTTTCTGTTGACAAAATATCCTGAAAGGTATAGTATAGAGATACTAATACTCGGAGGTAAGGGAGACATGAACAACTAAGTCTATCAAATAAAGAACCTTTATTTAGTAGATCTTGTTTTTGTCTCTTTTTGTGTACTCTTTTATGCTCTTTTTCTGGCATTTTATACTCAATGAAAATCAAAGAGCAAACTAGGAAGCTAGCCGCAGGTTGCTCAAAGCACTGCTTTGAGGTTGTAGATAAGACTGACGAAGTCAGTTACATATATCTACGGTAAGGCGACGCTGACGTGGTTTGAAGAGATTTTCGAAGAGTATTAATAGAGTTTTTTGACATAAACTTTGGCTCTACTAGATAAAGTAGAGCTTTTTGTTATGCACTATCGACATTCTAGAAAGGGCAACAATATGATAAAAATCAATCATCTGACCATCACACAAAACAAAGATTTACGAGATCTTGTCTCAGACTTAAACATGACCATCCAAGACGGGGAAAAAGTAGCTATTATTGGAGAGGAAGGAAATGGCAAATCAACCTTACTTAAAACTTTAATGGGGGAAACTTTGTCTGATTTCACTATCAAGGGAGACATCCAGTCTGACTATCAGTCACTGGCCTATATTCCTCAAAAACTTCCCGAGGAGCTGAAAAAGAAAAGTCTACACGACTACTTCTTTTTAGATTCTCTTGATTTAGACTACAGTGTCCTCTATCGTTTGGCTGAGGAGTTGCACTTTGATAGCAATCGTTTCGCTAGCAACCAAGAAATTGGCAGTCTATCAGGGGGCGAATCTTTGAAGATTCAGCTCATCCATGAGTTAGCCAAACCCTTTGAGATTCTATTTTTAGATGAACCTTCAAATGACTTGGATCTTGAGACTGTTAATTGGCTAAAAAATCAGATTCAAAAGATTAGACAAACTGTTATTTTCATTTCCCATGATGAAGACTTTCTTTCTCAAACGGCAGACACTATTATTCACTTGCGACTGGTCAAGCACCGTAAAGAAGCAGAAACGCTAGTAGAGCATTTAGATTATGATCGCTATAGTGACCAGAGAAAGGCTAATTTTATCAAACAAAGCCAGCAAGCTGCTAACGACCAAAGAGCCTACGATAAAACAATGGAAAAACATCGGCGAGTCAAGCAAAATGTAGAAACTGCGCTTCGAGCTACCAAAGACAGTACTGCCGGTCGCCTATTGGCTAAAAAGATGAAAAATGTTCTCTCTCAAGAAAAACGCTACGAAAGGGCAGCTCAAGCCATGACCCAAAAGCCACTTGAAGAGGAAGAAATTAGACTCTTTTTCTCAGATATCCAACCATTACCTGCTTCTAAAGTTTTAATCCAACTGGAAAAAGAAAATTTGTCCATTGGCGAGCGAATTTTGGTGCAAGAACTACAATTAACTGTCCGTGGCCAAGAAAAAATTGGTATCATCGGCCCAAATGGTATTGGAAAATCAACTCTTTTAGCCAAGTTACAGCAACTTCTGAATGATAAAAGAGAGATTTCTCTTGGTTATATGCCACAAGATTACCAGCAAAAACTGCAATTGGATTTATCACCAATAGCCTACCTCAGCAAAACTGGAGAAAAAGAGGAACTACAGAAAACCCAATCTCACCTAGCCAGTCTCAATTTCAGTTATCCAGAGATGCACCACCAAATCCGCTCCTTATCTGGCGGGCAACAGGGGAAACTTTTGCTTTTGGATTTAGTCTTGTGCAAACCAAACTTTCTCCTTTTGGATGAACCCACACGAAATTTTTCTCCAACTTCTCAACCCCACATCAGGAAACTCTTTGCAACCTATCCAGGCGGTCTCATCACTGTTTCGCATGACCGTCGTTTCTTAAAAGAGGTCTGTTCAATCATCTATCACTTAACAGAACATGGTCTGGAGGTAGTTAATTTAGAAGATTTATAAATTTTGAGCATAGCAAAAATCCAGAGACGACCTCTGGATTCTTTTTACATCTGTTTTAAACGTTCAATCCGTTCTGAGATAGGTGGGTGAGTATAAAAGAGTTTTTGGAACCCTCCACCTTTCTTGGGATCATTGATATAAAGTGCGCTGCTGGCATCATCAACGTGGTGATGCATCGGCTCACTATTGTCCAACTTACGTAGGGCATTGATCATTCCTTGAGGATTGCGCGTCAACTCGACACTAGAAGCATCAGCTAGGAATTCCCTCTGACGAGAAATAGCTAGTTGCACCAAGGTTGCAGCGAGAGGGGCCAGTACAATAGCTAGTAAAGAAACCACTAGCATAATGATTTCTAAGCCATTTCCATCTCGGTCATCGTCACTTCGTCTGCGACCTGCGCCACCCCACCACATCATACGACCTGCCATACTAGAAAGCATGGTGATAGCACTAGCAAGGGCGACAGCAATCGTCGAAATACGAATATCGTAATTACGAATATGACTAACCTCATGCCCCATAACAGCTTCTAGCTCCTCGCGATTCATAATAGCTAGAAGACCTGAAGTCGCAGCAACCGCCGCATTTTGAGGATTAGAACCTGTCGCAAAGGCATTTAGGGCTGGATCATCAATGATGAAAACACGTGGCATGGGAATCTGAGCCACCATAGCCATATCTTCCACTACATGGTAAAGGTCTGGTGCCATTTGCTCATCAACCTCACGCGCTCCATTCATGGACATGACAATCTCTGTTGATTGAAAAATCATGGACAAGGCATAGATAAAGCCGATAATCAGTGCAATAACCAAACCGCCAAACCCAGACCTCATAAAGAGGTAACCAACCGCATAGCCAACCAGAGCTAAGAGTAGGAAAAATACCAGCAACAAAATCCAGGTTCTTCGTTTATTGCTTGCAATTTGATCAAACAACATCTTAGTCACCTAAACCGCTAAAATCAACTTTAGGAACTGCCTTTTCCTCTTCAGGTGTTTGAAGGAAATCTGCTGCTTTAAATCCAAACATTCCCGCAATAATATTGCTTGGGAAAGTTTCCAATTTTACATTGTAGTTGCTGACAACACTGTTGTAGAGTTGACGAGAGTAAGAAATTTTATTTTCTGTGTTTGTCAACTCCTCTTGCAATTTAACAAAGTTAGCACTAGCTTTCAAATCTGGATAGCTTTCTGCAACTGCAAAAATGCCTGAAACCTGACGAGTGAGCGCATCACTAGCTTTCATAGCTTCTGCTGGTGAAGTTGCTGCCGCTACTTGGTTACGTAGTTCTGCCACCTTTTCAAGGGTAGAACCTTCATATTTAGCGTAACCTTTTACAGTTTCAATCAAGTTTGGCAAGAGGTCATTTCGACGTTTCAACTGAACATCAATCTGACTCCAAGCCTCCTTTGTTTGCATACGATTCTTAACCAAACCGTTATAGCTAACAATCACAAAAATAACAATAAGAGCGATAACTCCAAGAATAATCCAAGTCATTATATAAGTCCTTTCTACTTTTAGATTAGTACCAGTATATCAAATTTTTAATGATTGTGGTAAAATAAGATGATACTAAAGAAGGAAATAACTATGAAACCAGAAACATTTTACAACCTGCTTGCCGAGCAAAATCTTCCACTTTCGGACCAGCAAAAAAAACAATTTGAACGCTATTTTGAGCTCCTGGTCGAGTGGAATGAAAAGATTAATTTGACGGCTATTACAGATAAAGAAGAAGTTTATCTCAAACACTTTTACGATTCCATTGCACCTATTCTGCAAGGTTTGATTCCCAATGAAACTATCAAACTACTTGATATCGGGGCCGGGGCAGGATTTCCTAGTCTACCAATGAAAATCCTCTATCCTCAGTTAGATGTAACTATCATTGATTCGCTCAATAAGCGCATCAACTTCCTCCAACTCTTGGCTCAAGAACTGGATTTGGACGGTGTTCATTTCTACCATGGACGTGCAGAAGACTTTGCCCAAGACAAGAACTTCCGTGCTCAATATGATTTTGTAACAGCTCGTGCGGTTGCCCGTATGCAGGTCTTGTCTGAATTGACTATTCCCTACCTTAAAGTTGGCGGAAAACTATTGGCTCTCAAGGCCAGCAATGCGCCTGAGGAGTTATTAGAAGCTAAGAATGCTCTCAACCTCCTTTTTAGTAAAGTAGAAGACAATCTCAGCTACGACCTACCAAATGGAGATCCGCGTTACATCACAGTGGTGGAAAAGAAAAAAGAAACACCAAATAAATATCCACGTAAGGCTGGTATGCCCAACAAACGTCCGCTTTAATCTTTTTAGTAAAAAAATATTTACAAAGTTTGTAATTTTTGCTATACTATCACAAGCAAAGGTTTTTAATGTCATCCCGTGAGGTGACGAAGACGCAGAAATACTTGAAACTCTTTAAAGCTTAGATTTTAAAGAAGTCTTACTCTGAGGGCCTATTGCTGTAAAATAATGGGCTCTTTTTTGATGCCCAAAAGTGAGGTTTATATGAAACAAGAATCAACTGTTGATTTGTTGCTAGACGTTGACCAACGTCCTTCAGCTGGAAAAGGAATTCTCCTTAGCTTCCAACACGTTTTCGCCATGTTTGGTGCGACCATCTTGGTACCATTGATTTTGGGAATGCCTGTATCTGTTGCCCTTTTTGCTTCAGGTGTTGGGACACTCATCTATATGATTTCAACTGGTTTTAGAGTTCCAGTTTATCTAGGATCATCATTCGCCTTTATCACAGCAATGTCACTTGCTATGAAAGAAATGGGTGGTGATGTATCTGCTGCTCAAACAGGGGTTATCTTGACTGGTTTGGTCTATGTCCTTGTCGCTGCTGGTGTTCGTTTTGCAGGTACAAAATGGATTGATAAACTCTTGCCACCAATCATTATCGGTCCTATGATCATCGTTATCGGTCTTGGACTTGCAGGTTCAGCTGTTACCAATGCAGGTCTTGTAGCAGACGGAAATTGGAAAAATGCTCTTGTAGCCGTTGTTACGTTCTTGATTGCTGCCTTTATCAATACAAAAGGAAAAGGCTTCCTACGAATCATTCCTTTCCTCTTTGCCATTATCGGTGGTTACCTCTTCGCACTAACTCTTGGCTTGGTTGACTTTACGCCTGTCCTAGAAGCTAACTGGTTTGAAATTCCTGGTTTCTACTTGCCATTTAGCACAGGTGGTGCCTTTAAAGAATACAATCTTTACTTTGGTCCAGAAACCATCGCTATCTTGCCAATCGCTATCGTAACAATTTCTGAACATATCGGAGACCATACTGTTTTGGGTCAAATCTGTGGTCGTCAATTCTTGAAAGAACCAGGTCTTCACCGTACTCTTCTTGGTGACGGTATCGCAACTTCTGTTTCTGCCTTCCTTGGTGGACCAGCCAATACAACTTACGGAGAAAATACAGGGGTTATCGGTATGACTCGTATCGCTTCTGTCTCAGTTATCCGTAACGCTGCCTTCATCGCGATTGCCCTTAGCTTCCTTGGTAAATTCACTGCCTTGATTTCAACCATTCCAAATGCTGTACTTGGTGGTATGTCAATCCTTCTCTACGGAGTTATCGCCAGCAACGGTTTGAAAGTCTTGATCAAAGAACGTGTTGATTTCGCTCAAATGCGTAACCTAATCATCGCAAGTGCTATGTTGGTACTTGGACTTGGAGGAGCTATCCTTAAACTCGGTCCAGTTACACTTTCAGGTACTGCCCTATCAGCCATGACAGGAATCATCTTGAACTTAATCTTGCCATACGAAAATAAAGACTAAGAGTCTAAACATATCAAAAAACGAGCATTTCCAATTACGGAAGTGCTCATTTTTTTGATACTTAGAAGTAAGTAAATCCCCTCTAACGCTGTTTAATATCGTTCCCCTACTCTCCTATATTGCCACTCAGAAAAATAAACCTCAATGATTTCCGGGGCTTTTGTAGTACCATTGTACACTACAATAAAGTGACCTTTACTATTCCAAAACTTGCCTAAAATAGTAGCATCTTCTAATTTTGCCCTTAACTTGCTTTCTTGAAATCCAAGGCTTTCCCTTTGTACTGTTTTAGTCTCTTCCTTGCTACCTACACCAACAGTCACAAAGTTTACACCTACTTCCATAAGCTCCCACTCAGAAGCATCAACCTCAACGATTTCAGGGGCTTTTGTAGTATCTCTATACACCACAATAAAATGCCCTTTATCATTCCAAAACTTTCCAAGTATTTTAGCATCTTCCAACTGTATCTCTTGCTTTAAGTATTCTGATGGTTCTTTTTGTACTGGTTTAGGTTCTTCTAGACCAACAGTGACAAACCTTGACCCTATAATCATAAATAGACAAAACAATATTGCTCCAATCCCAACAAATTTAAACAAATTATAATCGCCATTATCTCTTTTCATGTTATCTTTTTATCTCTCTTTCTCTTTTGTGTTTTCTTAAATCCCAAGGGGCTATTTTGCCCCATTACACTCCTACCATTTGGCTAAGCCATTCCATGAAATTGGCTTCTTTTGTCTCATCATCATACCACTCAAAATCTTCAATATAAGTTGATTTTGTGAGTAGCTTGATACGCTTGTTTTGGTATTGGAAATCTAAATAGAATTCGGGTTCCTCTTCACTATACAAGTTAGCGAGGAACCGAACTCTTTTGGTATATTCTAATCGTTTTATTGGACCACTTTTTGTGACAGTTCCAGTGTATATGTTTTATATAATTGATGGCAAGCTTGATTCTCTCCTGCATTAATCAAGGAAACACAAGGTAAGACAAGTTCTGACCAGATAGAATCTAGTATTTCCTCTCGATTTGGATGTTCTTCTAACTTGGCAACAATCTGAGGAGCCATCTTATAGTAGGATTCAATTTCCTCCTGACCACCATCTTGCAAAGCTAGATAAGAGTCCCTGAATTTTCGTAAAGTCATCAATTCATCACAATCATCTGCTAATCCTTTGTAAGTTACAGCTGCTTCTGTCAAATAACAACCTCTTTGTTCAATCTGATAATAAGCATCTGGTTCGCCAAAAAATCCAGTTTTAGAGCGCACATATCTCTCTGCATCACTCCTACGTTGAAAAACAGCTACTTCTCTTCCCTTACGATATACAACAAATTCCATTTCTTTTTCCTCTCTATCTTACAATATTTAATAATTCCTCATAGCTAGAAACCACATCATAGATGTGCTGATCATTAATCAATCCAGCTTGAGCTAAAGCTTTAAAGTGAGCACGCGCACATGCAATTTTTGCTTGCTCAGCTTGTTTTAATTGAAGACTAGACATAGAGCCTTTCGTTTCTGCAACAAAATAGATATGCTTGACACTTCCTTCACGGAAGGCGATTGCCCAGTCAGGATTATAGTTTCCAAGTGGAGTCGCAATACTGAACTTCCCTGGTAACTTCACATAAACACGAACATCCTCGTATTGTTCCAAAGCTTCTTTAAAGGTCTTCTCCGTATTTGAATCAACTTTTACAAAATTGTAAATCCCTTTTTTGGATTCAAGTAAGTGATCATCTGATCTGTTAGCAGTTTCAGGATTGTCATAAAACAAGTCCATATCATACTCTTCATTTAACACATTATACTGAATATGCTTGATAATTTGACTTGCTTTTTGTTCATTAATGAGCTTCGAAACCTTAAGAATAAACTCTTCTGGATTCTGTTTAAACTTGTCAAATTGGTAGACATAGATTTTACTTAATATTTCCGCAACCAACTTACGAGTTAAACCAGTCTGCTCAGCAATCTCCCCTAGTAAATCATATTTGGTCATAATCTGCGAACCATTTAGATACTCTTGCTGGCGATCATTTTCAGCAACTGTCAAATGGAGTCCTTCTTCCTTACTCATCTCAGTAGCGCTTGCCTGAGTTATATGAAAGCTTGGTTTGCTGACGACTAATTTCTCATTGATATAGTCAACCGAATGTTTTACCAATTCCGCATCATCAAACTCTACTTGGTAACTCGTCTTACGATTGATTTGCTTCCAGAGATTTAAAAATTCTTTTCGGGCAATATTTTCTTGATTCACCTCATTTGAGAACTGAATGACTGAATGATTGGCATTTTCAATTTCATATTGTCCAGCATGATAAACGCTCTCCAATATCTCTACCAGCTTATCCTCATAACCTGCTAGTGTTTCAGACAGTTGTAACTGATGATTTTCTTTTGCAGTAAAATATTCTGTAGTCAATTGTCCTTCACGATCTATATAGCCTTGTCGAATTAAATCAAAATGAATCGAATCTGCTTGTTCCTTGGTAATTCGTATTGTTTGTCCTTCTTGATTGGTTAGAACTTTATTCGCAAAAAGACTAACATCCACTTTTGCAGGACGATCTGCTAAGAGTTCTTTTATTTCTTCTTGTAGACTTCGAGCAAATTGATCATAACTTTCATTTGCAATTACTGTCAGTTTATTGATTTCATGTACATCATTTCCTAAGAGTTCAAAATCCTGACGAATTCCGTTTTGGTCAACTGCTAAACGCATACCACGACCAATTTCTTGACGTTTACGAGTCTCCGCTGAAGATTGCTTCAGCGTACAGATTTGAAAGACATTTGGGTTATCCCATCCCTCTTTTAGAGCTGAGTGAGAAAATAGGAAACGAACTGGCTCTTCAAAGCTCAATAAACGCTCCTTGTCCTTCATAATTAAGTCATAGGCATCAATGTCATTTGAAAGATTGTTCTTCTTTTCACTGGCAGATTTATAGTCCACAAAAATGGTCTTATCTGACTTCTTCACTTTATCTACCGAAAAGTAACCAGCATGAACTGAATTTCCTTCAAGATTAGCCTCCAAATACCTACGATAAGGGGTTGGTTCCTGTGTTTGGATAAACTGGTTTACTTGATTTCGGTATTCTTCTTCAAAAATCTGAGCGTATTCTCCATTATAGGCATCATTATGTTCATCATATTGCTTATACTTGGCCACTTCATCGATGAAAAATAAGGATAATACTTTAATTCTTCGATTGTACAGTTTACTTTCCTTTTCGATATGACTTTTTATGGTCTCTCGGATTTGAATTCTTCTGATGCTCGACTCATCCACTTGTCCAATCACTTCACCGACTTGAAGTTCTTGCGACACACCAACTTGAAGTTTGTTCTCTCTTGCATCAAAGTGACTAAGGGTCATTCCTTTATAAGCAGATAAATTCCCTGATTCAGCGTACAAATCAAAGGGTTCTTCCACCACCTTCAATTTCCTTTTGACACCTGACTGCGTTTTTACTTCAAATTCAATTTTTGATTTGGGTGCTCCTGTTTTTTGTGGAATGATTTCTTGTAGATATAGATATCCTTGTGTCCCGGTCGTCCCAGTTTGCTCAATAGCCTTAACTGCAATCTTCTTCACTAATTTTTGATTGTAAGCATCCATGGCATCCAATCTATAAACCATATCATGCTTTTCCTTGTGGGTAGCCGAATAACGTAGCGTAAACAATGGCTTGAAATCTTTTAGTCTTTCCTTTGTCTGTTTCCCTTCAACAGACTGAGGTTCATCAATAATCATAATCGGATTCATAGCTGCCAAGACGTCAATTGGACGACGCCAACGGAAACTTTCCTGTTCGGAATGAATCCGTCGCGCATCTTTGCCTTTTGCATTAAAGGCTTGAGAGTTGATGACCATGATTTGAAGGTCTGACGAATTGGCAAAACTATCCAAATCACCTAAACGTGAAGAATCGTAGACAAAATAGCGTGGTTGCTTGCCATACTCCATCTGAAAGTGACTTGACATGATCTGTAGAGACTTGAGAACTCCTTCACGAATAGCGACACTTGGAACGACAATAACAAACTTAAGCCAGCCATAACGTTTATTCAACTCCATAATTGTACGGATATACGTATAGGTCTTCCCTGTTCCCGTCTCCATCTCTATGGAAAAATTATAAGCTTCTCTCCCAGCAATCATATCAATCGATAGTTTATCAGAAGGACGCAAACCATAACGAGTTTGCATAGTATGAACATTTTCTCGTATACTTGTTTGACTCAATTGAATCGGTGCATTTCGATAAGCATCTAAAACCAAATCTACCTCATCTGACTTGAGACGACCTGGATCCGCCATATACTGAACTCCAGTATGTTTGGCTTGCCCTTGAAATAAATCTGCAATAGCACTAACCGCATCCAACTGAAATTGTTGTTTTTTAAATTGTAGTTTCATAATTCTATATTTTTCTTTATAATTTATTACTTTCAGGATAAAACCAAATACCAGATAAGAACTAGTGGAATCAATATATATTGAAACCAAATAATGATTTTATTCCAACTAAAATCATGTATCTTGATAAATTGCTCAATATAAAGAAAGGCATCTTTTAGGCAACACTTTTTCTTACCATCTTCAATTGTCTCTTCTGTTACTTTAGATTCCATGTCAGATTGCGAATTACCTTGACAATATTTTCTCTTCTGATACTTTTTAGCATACTTGTGATCAAAATCTGAATGATTTTCATTTCCTCGTAAACTAATTTGATACCTTGACATTATCTGTTGGTATTTATTAATTTTTTCATCATCACTAAGTGATTTTTGGAAAATAATTGATTTTAATTCAAGTAAAAAGTCTTCTAATTCTAACTGATGATAGTGTAATTTCAGAGCTCTCTCATTATAATTCAACTTAGCAACAAAATTCTGGACAAGCAAAGAATATATGGAAAACAAAGCCGACAAAGCTAATCTATCTTTATTTTCAGGGTTTATTAGCGAATACACTAATAAACCCGTTGACATTATACTCATTGCTAAAAAGATCAATTCCCATTTTTCAGCATACTCGTACAATCTTTTACTTGTATTAATTCTAGCTGCCCTTACAGTATCTATCGAATTGCATTTTAAATTAATCTCATAGTCTATATCTCTATCTTTAAAATCAAGAATTTCGTTCACATTACACCACCTTCACTTTTGTATGAGGTGACAATTCTTTGAAAATTTCACTTACATTAATCTTATTTGCTGAATTGACAAATGAGCTATCACGGAAGACGGCACGGAGTGGTTGAGCTTGAGCGATATGACAGATAACTTCTTCTGATATTTCATCTTCAAAACAAGCCATGAGCGAACCTTGATCTACATCATAGACCTCCGCTCCTGCTACTTTCTCCAAATCAATAGCTAATGACAGTTCCATTCCCCAGGTCAACATCACTTGGAAAAGTAAGTCGAGGCTAGTACGTCCTTCCTTGATATTGGACACACTATCAAAGAGTTCTCCTTGGATAAATTGATCAGGTCGAGCAGAAACATCCTTGAAATTAGAAGAATCTAACTTATAAGCTTTAAAACCAAAGTCTTGTTTGCCAACCAACTCTGGATGCTCCTCCTGAATCTTAGCAGCAGCAAGACGAACTCGCTCCTGCGAAAGTTGGGCAATGGTTTCAAAACCTACCTCTTTATTAGAAGACTTATCTACTACTTCCTCATCCAAAGTACACAAGATAAACTTACGGTTACCTCCATCTTCAGCATTTAATTGCATGACTGCATGAGCGGTTGTTCCAGAGCCTGCAAAAAAATCAAAAAATATTGCTTCGGAATCAAAAATACTCAATATCCTCGTCATAAAACTCATTTGCTTAGGATTATCAAATTCAATCCCCATATTTTTTAACAACGCATAATCAGGTCTTTGATCATCACTCATAATGGATTTTGGACGTTGCTTGGAGTTTTCATTCAAATATCTCTTTATCGTTGGCAAACTTCCATCTGTATGGAAATGAATCCTATTATCATTTACAAGTTCTTGTAATTTTTCATTTTTATAGCGATATCCACCAGGAGGTACAGGGTCTTCTTGACATGTTAGAGGATTAAATAGAGGAGTCATATTCCCATTTTTTACGCCACCTAAATCACCTTTACGGTATAATCCACGTTCATCAAAGTACCAGTAATTGGTAAAATCTATGAATCGTGGATACTTCGTTAATTCTTTTAATTCATATGTAATTTCTTCATTACTTAAACCAGCATTTTGTAATTGCTTTACCCTCTTTTTATACTCATTTATATTATTCTTATCTACAGACCATTTATTTTCACTATGTTTTTTTGCTAATTCTATCTCGTCTTTGGAATAAACTAGACAATATTCATGACTTACCGAAATATATAAACTTTGGTTCTTAGAACTATTTGTATTCCTAGTAATACTTGCTATAAAATTCTCTTCCCCAAATATCTCATCACAAATGGCTTTAAGATTAGCTTGTTCATTATCATCTATAGAGATAAAGATAACACCTGAATCTTTGAGGAGATTTCTTGCTAAGCGCAGGCGTGGATACATCATATTGAGCCAGTCTGAGTGATAACGGGCCGAAGTTTTTTCATTTTTTGTGAGTCCAATGACCTGGCGTCCTTCTTCATCCAAAAGCTCCATCTCTTTCTTCAACACTTCATCTGTTTTTTGGAACTTATCAGAATATACAAAGTCTTTTCCTGTATTATAGGGTGGATCGATATAAATCATATCGATTTTTCCTAGATAGGATTCTTGTAAGATTTTTAAGACTTCTAAATTATCTCCAGTAATAAAGACATTTTCACTGTTTTCAAAGTCAACACTTTCATCAAGATCTGGTCTTAGGGTTTTGGTAGTTGGTCGTCCAGCTTCTGCAATAGCTTCACGCTTTCCAACCCAAGTAAACTCATAGGATTCTCGACCATCCACAATTTCCTCTGATAAAAACTGTTTAAGCTTCTCGAAGTCAATCGCAGGACGTAATCTGCCGTATTCATCCCTCTTTTCCGTCAGAACTTCAGGAAAAAGTTGACCAATTTTTGAAATATTATCTGTAAAAACATCTTTTGAAGTGAGAGTTAATTTCTCAAGTCCAGAGTTTTCACCTGTTTGCTGTGCTGTGCTGTGCTGTGCTGTGCTGTGCTCATGGTAGTATCCTTTCTTAGCTTTGTCAAGCTTTTGTAATTTTAATTTTATAAAAAATTAAGTTGGCTTATCCTATCTTTGTAATGCTTCATTTTTAATAAATTACAGTTTCATCTTATCAAAAATAGGGGTTGAAATCAAAAGAGTTCTCTAATCTCAATTTCTGATTTTCCTTTGTCAAAATTTACAATCAATTTTGCTTCTTTAAATCTTCTATTTCTTTCAATGTAGCCTGATAGTCTCTTTTTATTTCCATTTGTTTTCTCATTGATTTTTCAGAATACATCTTTTTCTTTAGCTGCTGTGCCTTCTTATCTAATTTATCTAATTGGTCACTGAGTTCAATAGAGTTTCTAAGATTACTTGCTTCTAAAACTTGTAGCTCTTTCTTACCAGTTTCTTTTACAAGACTCTCATAAACATCATCTAAATCATTTCCCTCAAAGCCAATGCTTACATCATCATTCGTCCGAAAGCGACGGACAATCTTAAAGTGCTTGCCATCCTTTTCTTGACCCAAAGGCTCTTTATAATGAATAAGAAGTTCATCTCTACCTTGTGGATATTTTAATACAAAAGCTGTGTAAATCCCTAATCTTATATCTAGCTGTTCTAATAAAGTTAAGGAAACATCCATTTGTTCGAATTCTATTTCTAAAACCATGATTTGCTTCACTTTTTTTCCAGCAGGAATATTAGTGGTACTTGTATCAATCTGATGAGTAATTTGAATTTCTCTAATCTGTTCTCTAAAATCTTTCTTGTCTTTTGCAGATACATTAAGGTTATCAAAAAAATCACTATTGCCCTTTTTATGAGGCCGATATAGAATGTGAGGTTTTGATAAGGCTGTATAGGACGGAAATCTAATCATCAGAATCCCCTTTCATCAATATGAAGAAACAAATTAGCTCAAAATCATCCATTCCCTCAATGCTAGTATTCATCAAATCAACAGATCCAAAGTTAAATAGGGCATCCATCGTTGAAATCTGATCATGTTCCATTAGTTGATCGATTGCCTCTTGAAGCAATTCCGAATAAACAACCATTTCTTTACCGTATTTTGTTTGGCGATTGAACTTGTCTACTACTTGACTTAATGGTTTACTTTGCCCTCGACAAATGCTACTGAGGTGCTCCAATATTTTCTTGCTTTCAGAAGGGGATAACAGCAGTTCTCCATTTCTATTGATGTAGAGGATATAATATGGATGAAGCTGATTTTGATGATTTTTTCCTTTTACCTGATCTTTATTTTTTAGGACAAAAATGACACCTTCTGATTCTTTATTAGAGGCAGGTAAAATAGCTTGCAAACCTCTAGGAACTTTTTCTAACTCAGGATGTTCTTCCAAATACTTAAGAAGGTCTATACGATAATCTTCTAATCCTAAATCCATAATGGAAATACCATCATTCATCTCCTCTAGATCGACTACTTCATCTCTAAGACGTTCTAATTGTTTTCTTCGGTAATTATTATCCTCTATTTCTTCACTAGATAAAACATTATCATCTACTGTCGAAGTCAAGACAGAAATTTTCATCCTCGATTCAACCCTAGACTTGAGATCGATATACTCATCTAACTCAAGATTTGGCCAAAAGTTAACTAATTGAATGTATTTATTTTGACTACCAATTCGATCCACACGACCAAATCGTTGAACAATACGGACAGGATTCCAGTGGATATCGTAATTGACCATCATATCTGCATCTTGTAAGTTTTGACCTTCGGAAATCACATCTGTTGCAATTAAAAGATCAATCTCACTCTCATCACCAGGAAACAGAACATCACGAGATTTTGATTTAGGAGAGAAATAAGTTAACAAAGAATTGAGGTCTTTATTTTTAGTTTCCAAAGTTGTTGCAAAACCTTTTGTACCTGAAATCTGAGCAGTGTAAAGACCATACTTATCCAAGACATACTGACTAATATGTTTATAAAGGTAGTTCGTTGTTGTCGCAAATGCGGAGAAAATAATCAACTTTTTATTACCAACATTGATTGGATTTGTTAGTTTCTCATCTATCAAGGTAAAAAGAGTCTGAAGTTTTTGGTCTTCTTGTGGCGTTATTTTACTGATTAGATCTTCTAGCTCTGTCAATATTGCAAAATCTTGTTCTAACTCGACCTTCCAACTACGATAATCCATATCTTGTAGAGCAATACGATTTTTCTTACCAATAGAGAACTCGAAATTACTATCTTCCAAATCAAAATCATCTTCATCAAGATGAGGATTAAGAGATAAATGGTCCAAGCCTGTCAATTCATATTCCTCGATAGCCTTTAAGGTCTTTTCTACATAATCTTTAACAACATCTATTAAAGTATATCGAAAAGCTGCAACAGAACTTTCTAAACGTTTGAGCAGGTTAATCATCATCAGTTTTTTGATACCAGACTCACGGCCAAACTGAGTTAAATTCCCCATTACTCCTTCTTTACTTTTATCGTATTTAGCTCTCTTTGATGGGTAAATATGTATCGATGGTTGATAGATAGTCAACTGGAGTTTATCAAGTAAGTGATATAATTTTTTATAGGTAATTCCGAGATTTGAAACCGTTAAATCAGGTTCAAAATTAAGTGGTTTTAAGCGCTGTGGAAATTCTCCAATCGCTTTTCTATCATAAAATTCCCGAATATGTTTTCTACTTCTGGCTATCGTTACACTATCCAGTACTTTAAAGAAATCAAAATCTAATGTAGATAAGAGTTTATCTGTTGTTCTCTCTTCTGCAGGTAGGTCAGCCCACTTATTATAAGCAGATTGAGCATTTCTGAAAATATCATTTATAGATGATTTTGTTTCTAATTTACTATCAATTTGATCCGTATCTCCTTCATAGGCTAGAGCAATTTGATTTTTCAAATCATTAAAGCGATTATTAACAGGTGTGGCTGATAGCATGAGTACCTTTGTAGGGACACCAGACCTTATGATTCGATTCATTAAACGGCTGTATCGATTTTCTCTCCCCTCAGATAAATCATTTTCGCTAGAAGCACCATTTCTAAAATTATGAGACTCATCAATGACAACCAGATCATAAGTATGCCAATTATTTAAGGACAAATCAATTCCATTAGAGTGTCCTTTATCTCTACTGAGATCTGTATGATAAAGCACGTCATAAAGCAAATGTCTATCATAAATTGGATTATTTACATAATCATGACGATACATATTCCAGTTATTTTCTAACTTTTTAGGACAAAGTACTAAAATACGTTTGCCTCGATAAGCATAATAAGTCATGACCGCTAAAGCTGTATAAGTCTTCCCTAGACCAACCGAATCCGCTAGAATACATCCATTAAATTTTTCTAATTTAGAAATGATCGATTTTACTGCATCCTTTTGGAAATCATATAACAGCCCCCAAATCTTACTTTCTTTATAACCAACACCTTCATTGGGTAAAAAATCCTCATTGATATCTTCTAAAAATTCATTGAATAAATTATATAGCATCACATAGTAAATGAACTCAGGTGAATGTTCTTTGTGAGCTAGGTTTAAATTCTCCAAAAACTCTTCAGTAACATCACGAAAATAATCCTCTTCTTCCCAAAGATTATCAAATTCATCTAAATAATTTAAACTAAGTGGTGCATGATAGAGGTTTCTACTCGTTTTAAATAGAGATGCCTCATATCCTAATTCTTTGCGATCAAAGTTTTTCAAACGATCTACCGCCACTACATCATCTGAATTTTCAATTCGAATACCATTCGGCATTTCATCTGTTTCAATATTAATAGACTTAAATTGCGCTTTTCTTCGGATCCAATCAGCACATTCACGAGCAATCGCTTTTTGGGTCAGCTCATTCATCAATTTCAGTTCATACTTTCCACCAAAAATCGATTGTTCCCGTTCTTTTTTGGGTATCGTATATTCACGGAAATCTGTTTTGGTTTCATCTGTTATAAAAGTCGGATTTGTGAAAATAAATTTTAACTCTTCAATATTCTCCAATTCCTCTTTCAACTGCTGATAAGCAAACATAGAAAAGGTTGCTGCTGCAATCTTGACTCGACTCTCTGATTTCAATTCTTTCTTTAACTCATCTCCAAGACGAATTGATCGATTATCAATTTCCATAATTCCTCCCTATTAGACTATTTCTACTATTATATCATTCTTTACAGATTCAAAATAGACCTTTATTCTTCTTTCTAAAAAGAGACTGGACAAAAAGCTTTAAAATCAAAAACACATAATATCAGATGTTGAAAAAACTTGATACTATGCGTTTTATTGCGGAAAGATTTACTTCATTTTCTACTAAAATTGAGTTTTTACCCAGCCTCTTTTCTGATTCTTAAGTTCCCCAAGCAACCAATAGATAGATCAGGCTAGAACCAAACATATCTGCTAAAGTATGCATGAGAAAGAATGGAAGGAGATTTTTTATTTTATATTTGTATAAGAAATAATAGAATAAGCCATAAACTACACCGATTACCAAAGCCCATACTAATCCTTGATAGGTGTGGAATGAAATACGAATACTAGTAGAATAAAGCAAAACCAACCACTTGTGTTTTTCCTTCACTGAAGTTAACAAACCTAGAAAGAAAAACTCTTCATAAAATCCATTAAGCAAGGCATAGGCAATCGCTATCGGGCTGAGAGCTAAGAACTTCCCTATTATTTGCGTGAAATCTATATAGGCAAAAAGGTCTGGATTAAAGTAATTATATTTACCAGTGAGGGTTGTAACCAAGTCTCCAAACAGTCCCACTAAAGCAAATATAAATGGAACCCAAAAGATAATGGATCAATTCCAGCGAATAGGAAGCTGTTTAAAATCATAATTTCGAATCAAAAGATAGAGTAAGGTCACAGTCAGTAATATAGCTTGCAGGGTAAAATTACTAAAATAAGCCGCACCCTCGCTTGCCGCCTGTCTAACTGTCCCTACTGTACTTGATGTACCCGTTGGAAACGTATTTGCTAAAAATAGCTCGGTTGAACGAATTATAAACTGACCAAACATTATGATCGTAATAATCACAATGTCAAACCATCTCAAGTATTTTAGAGGTTTAGATGGATGTATTTTTTTAAAAATATTCATATTTTCTCCAGGTATTCTATACTCATATAAATATTTTAAGAAAAAAGGCTTAAACTTTTATAAAATTTCATTAATTCATTTAGATTCAAAAGCTTTTATTAGTAAAAATAACCCCTCTTTAAGAGTGGTTATCATCTACTTTCATTTTTTGTTTATTTCTCTAACAATAAATCTTTCAAAGAAATCAGAGTTACAGCAAACAATATCATTGCCATACCAAGAAAATCAATAGGATAAAATTGTTCATTCATGATTAGGAAGGCAAAGAAAACCGCCGAGATTGGCTCAATTGAAGCCAACAAACTTGACTTGACCGGCCCTATCAAACTGGCTCCTTTAAGGAAAGCTGTATAGGCAAAAACAGTCCCGATAAGGATAATTCCCGCAAAAGCGAGGAGAAAATCAAGACTAGTTGGGATAGTAGCCTCTAGAACTCCTGTAAAAGGAAGTGAGACCAAACCTGCTATGACCATTCCCACACCAATAACCAAGCTGCTCCCCCATTTCTTAATCAAGGCTATGGGCAAAATGATATAAAGTGCGTAAGTCAGTGCAGAAAAGAGCCCCCAGAACAGACCTGCAGGTGTCATGGATAACTGGTCCAACTGTCCATGAGTGGCGATCAGGAAGGTTCCTCCGATGGCTAATATGATAGAAACAATCTCTCCCAGTGTCGGTGCCACCTTATCCTTGATACAGCTATAAATCAAAATCCCGACAGGACAAACATACTGAAGCACTGTCGCGGTACCTGCATTGGTCTCCTGAATAGCAGTTAGATAGGCAAATTGGTTGAGAAAAAGTCCAATCAGAGCAAAAATAAGAAGAGACAACAAACTTTTTCTATCCTTTAAAAAGGCCAGCATTTTATCCTTTGCAGTGGCATAAGCCAAGAGCATGAGAATTCCACCAGCGATTAAAAGACGCAAGTTGGTCAAAACCAGGGCCGAAATTCCATGTGCCATCAGGTATTGGCCACTCGTTCCTGACAAGCCCCAAGCAATCCCAGCCACAACTGTTAATAAAGTCCCTTTTAAACTGTTTGACATGTCTCTCCTTACTCTTCTTTACGAATCAAGTCCATCACTTGATTGCGGTCCAAAATCCATTGAGCTCTCTCATCCTTTTCATAGGTACGATTCGATAGGAAAATAGCCGCTTCTTGCTTCTGACGATTCCACATGATAAAGGTACCTGTATAGCCCGTATGGTCTAGCCAATCTCCTTCCAAATTCCATGCCAAAGAACGTTCCTTGTCATCCAAAGGAGAAAAATTTTGACTCAAATCTCTTGCAAAATCATCTGCTAAATAGTGTTCTAAAAAGATTTGTAAATCCTTTACAGTCGAAAACAAACCAGCACTACCTGCATGTCTGCCTAGGAGGCGAGCCTTGGGATCATGTACCAGACCTGCCTCGACACCTCTAACTGTTGGAACAGCAAGCTCAACAGGTCCAAATTGGGTTTCCGTCATTCTCCAAGGATTAAAAACTTGCTCCTGTAAAATCACATCCAAGTCTTGATTAAAGATTCTTTCCAAAACAAAGCCCAACAGTAAAAAATGAACATCCGAATAAAGAAAGGATGGCTGACTTCGTCTGTTGAGATGAAACATCGCTTCCTTTAATTCTGAGGCTGTTAAAAGATCACGATTGGGAATAAAAGGATCAAGGTCTGTAGCATGAGTTAAGAGCTGACGAATAGTAATATCTGGATAATCACTCTCAGCTAAAAAATCGGTTACTGGTCTGTCAATATCTAATTGACCTCTTTCCCACAAAAAAGTAAAAACTGTGCCAACGCCAACAACCTTGCTGACACTGGCTAGATCATAAACTAGTCCTACCTCAGTCTCCAAGCCATGCTCTGGGTCACTCTGGCCTAAATAGAACTCCGTCCATTGATTGCCCTTAAAATACGCAAAAGAGGCTCCGGGATAAATCCCTGCCTCGATTTGTTCTTCTATTTTTTTAATAATCTTGGTCCACTTCATACTTTTTCAAACCACAATTCAACATTATTTCGATCTTTACCAAGGAAGAATTTTTCAGACTTAGGAATAAAATATTCGGTAGACTCAAACTTCTTGCGAAGACTTGCTATGTCTAGTTCATTGACCAAGAACTTGAGCATAGATAAGTCCCAAGTAACCGTATTGTCCACAGTCAAATCCTGCCCCTGTGCTGGGATAAAATCAAGGGATGTCCCAATTTCAGATAGTTCCAAAAAACTATCTACATCCGTTGGGAGGTGTAATTCCATAGAAATCTCAAATTTACTTAAAGAAACTGACTCCAGATCTGTTTGAAATTCAGGATTTTCTTCTACTTCTACTAGATTTTCTCTGTCATCTTCCGCATGAATCAAAACCAAATCATCTTCTGGAGAGTAAATTTCAAAAGCGTAGCCGTTTTGACCTTTATATAATTGATGAATCGAATCTGTTTTAGATAAGAGTCCTTCAATTTCTAAGGGATTTTCCACCTTGACAATCAATCTAGCTAGTTTTTTTCTTCCCTCTACCTTACGAGTGCGCATACTTGGAGCTTCTTCTAAAACCAGCTTTTCTAAACCTGTTTGATCACCTAGCGACAGAAAGGCTGACTCTTCTAATAAGGCCTTCATGCCAAGGGTTTCTATATAAAATGTTTCATTTAATTTTCTATTATTAACTTTTAAAGTAGGAATAATCCGTACAATCTGATTTACATTCATAAACTCCTCCAACTCTTTTATTTTAAAGGATTTTAGAATTTTTTACAAGAAATTATGCTCAGATTTACCTTTTTTTCGTAAAATTTCATCTAAAAAACCGAGGATTTCCTCGGTTTCAATTTCTTATAGGTAAAGGAATTTGAAAATAGCTACTGCCGCAATTGCTGCTGCGATCGGTGCTACTACTGGTACCCAAGAGTACCACCATTTTGAATCGCCTTTGTGCTCACCAAGAACTGATTTTGGAAGGAAAGCATGAAGGAGACGTGGTCCCAAGTCACGAGCAGGGTTCAAGGCAGGTCCTGTAGGTCCACCAAGTGATGTTACCAAGGCCATAACAAGGAATCCAAGTGCTAAGTGAGCTACTGAAAGTCCTGAAGCAGTATGTGGTGCTACTTGGGCTTTGATTGCTAAATCAGAAAAGTCAACATTTTGACCTGCTTGACTAGCCATTTGTTTCATGTATTGAAGCACTTCAGAACCAAAGAAGTTTTTAGTCAATCCAAGGGCTGCAAAGAAAAGAACAAATGATCCAACAAACTCATTTACAAAACCATTAACAGTTGCTGCAAAGCGTGATTCTTTTGTACCTTGATCCAAACTTGAGATTGTTGAGAAAGTACCCAGGATATTGTTTGGATTTTCAGTTTTCAAGTAGTATGGGCGGTGTGTTGCCACAACCAAGGCTTGACCAAAGATAGCACCCAAAACTTGTGCAAGGATATAAGGCGCTACTTGCGCCCAAGGGAAGAGACCGCTGATTGCAAGTCCAAGAGTGAAGGCTGGGTTGATGTGGTTACCTGATACGTTACCAAACATCAAAGCTGGAATCATAACCCCCATACCGTAACCAACAGCTATAACGAGCCAGCCACTTTGGTGACCTTTCGTACCTTTAAGTTCAACGTTAGCAACTGCACCATTACCAAGAATGATCAAAATAGCAGTTCCCAAAAATTCAGTGGCATATTTAATTGCCCATGTGAAATCCATTTGATAGATTCTCCTTAAAATTTTTTAGACAATCCTTATTCTATCAATTTTTATATCTTTTAGCAACTACTTTTCCGAAAGATTATATAAGAAAGCGGTTTTATTTCTTATAAAAAACAAAAGGATTAAGGAGGTGCATTTCCTTAATCCGAGAGTTCTTATTCTTGACGTTGGCCGAAATCTGCAATCATCTGCTCCATTTCTTGTCGACTCGGAGTTGTCAGCATATAAAGGTAATCTCCTTGAAGTTCCGCGAAGGCTGCTGGCATGATTTTTTTAACCTTGAACTGTTGGCTATATTTGTCAAGCAAATCCTCTTCTGAATAGACATAATGAGCATTTGCACGGCGAGAAGTAGCCAAACAATACTGAGCTTCAAACTCTGACACTGGGAACTCTTCTCCTGCGACAATCGCCGCATAACCACGATAGAGGTCCAAAGAGTGGGCAAAGTTATAAACATCAATGGTAAAACCACCTGCAGGACGGTTATTGTACTCAATGGCAATGTAATCGTCCCCTTCGCGGAAGAACTCGATATGGAAGAACCGTTCTTTCATACCAAATTCTTTGACAATTGCCTCACCATATTTACGTAATTTAGGATCCATATCCTTGAGGACGTAATAAGAATTGTCCATCTTGTAAATCATGAGATCAAGCGGTGTATAGGCGTAGTCGAAGGTCGTTGAAAAGACAATCTTTCCATCCTTATCCACTAGACCATCAAAGGTGCAAATTTCGCTGGAAGTGACAAATTTTTCAAAGAAATAAACGGTCGAATGATTCCATTCTTGCTTGAAGTGATTGATATCATCTTCTGTCTCGAGCTTAAAGGTTGCGGCTGCTCCAACTCCATTATCAGGTTTAGCAATCATTGGAAGACCAATTTCTTTCACTGCTTGATCAACATCTGCTTCCGTCTTGATAACAGCTCCAGGTACCACAGGGACACCTGCTTTTTTGAAGAGTTTCTTCATTTCAGACTTAAATTTCGTCTTTTTGAGATCCTCTGGTTTGGCACCAAAGACATTGAATTGTTCTCTGAGTGTTGCATCCAGCTCAAGCCAGTATTCATTATGAGACTCGATACGGTCAATTGGCCCATGTTTATAAAAGAGAAAAGCAACTGCACGTTTGACTTCATCTATATTTTCAAGATTATCTACGCGGAAATACTCAGTCAGGCTATTGCGTAAAGGTTCATCCAATTGCTCGTATGGTTCTTGACCAATTCCCAATACTGTGATGCCTTTATTAGCTAGTTCAATGGTAAACTGTTGAAAGTTTTGCGGATAGTAGGGAGAAATAACAAGGTAATTCATAGGTAACTCCTTTTATAAATAGAGATTTCCAAGGAAATAAGGCATTTGTTTGCGCCACCATTCCCAGTCGTGGGCGACATCGTGTCCCCATTCAGCAAACCAGGCTGGAATTTGTTTCTGGTCAAAGGCTTCTTTAAGCTTGTAGAAAGATGGTAGACCGTCTTGTTCCCAGGCTCCAAGACCCGTACACAGCACAATCTCTGCCTGACGGTAACGGTCAATAAACCAGCCGTCATTCTGATTCCAGATATAATCTACTGGCGAGTTTTGATAAATAGCATCGTCATTGTAGTAATCGCCGACAAAGAAACGTGCGTCGTAAACACCACTAAGAGCTATCACCTTGGTAAAGACATCTGGATGCTGAAGGAAGAAATTGAGTGCATGGTAGGCGCCCATTGAGCAACCTGTCGTCATCATGCCATCAAACCAACCTGTCTTGTGCTTGATAAAAGGAATGGCCTCCTCAATCACATAGCGCTCGTAGGCACGATGCATCTCTGCTTGGTCGTGCCCATTTTTCCAAGTGGCCAACCAGCTCTCACTGTCTACACTGGATAGGGTAAAGAACTGAACACGGCCTTCCTCGATAAAGGAAGCACAAGCATCAATCATGCCAAAATCATAGTATTCATTGTGACTACCACCTGATGAAGCAAAGACCACAACTGGAATCCCAGCATGTCCATAACGGTTAAGGTACATTTCACGGTTGAGGTGACCACTCCAGTGGCTGAGGTTTTCAATATGCATTGGCTTTCTCCTTTCTTAACTTACCATTTCTCTGCAAAAAATCTCAGACAGTCTGGTAAATTCTCCGACCAAGGGATTTCACTATGGATGGCACCAGACTGAACTTTCAAGACAATATTATCTAAGTGTACCCCACCTGCTATCAAATCATAGTAATAGCGAAGAGACGAATCGATATAGGCTTGTTTGATATTACCAGCCATCAGGGTCTTGTCCGTATCATCTGCTTCTTCTGTTCCAACATAGATAAAGATACGCTGGTCAGGCAATAGTTTCTTGCGCTCGATATAGCGATTAAAGGCTTCTTGATGGAGCCAGTTAGCAGATGAAAAGACCCCTAGACAACCAATCTGGTCTTGGTATTCCAAACCGATAAACTGGGTAATATTGCCTCCTAGTGAAGACCCAATCATAGCCGTATGCTGGCGATCAGCTTTAGTACGGTAGGTCTCATCGATAAATGGCTTGACCACCTCCATAACAAACTCGGCATACTCCACACCCTTACCGCCAAACTGCTGCCCCGGAATAGGAGATTCTTGGAACTTCCAAGCCGCATACTCATTCATCCGGCCCATACCATCATTGTCAATGGCAACGATAATCATGCGACTGATATCAGGATTACGCTTAATAGCTGGGATAATCTTCCATGAATGGCCAATGAAAGACTCCTTGCTATAAAAAACATTTTGCCCGTCATGAAAGTAAACAACAGGATAGGAACGATCCGTGTCTTTCTCATAATCTTTAGGCAGAAGAACACGTACACGACGCTCCTTACCTGTATAAGGAACCTTGAGTTTGTGTTCTTTCATTTTTAAATAAAAGTAGGATTGATTCATTGTCAGAAAACTCTCTATATTCAAAATTTTATTTTATTATATCACAATTATAGAAAAAAAGTTAGTTTTGCTTCCATTTTTGGAATTAAAAACTAACTTTTTCATCTATTTTTCTAAATTCTTCTGGATTTTCTGATTAGAGCAGATTGTCAATCAAGTCATCCACTTCATCTTTTTCAGCCTGCGGTGTAATCTCAGTAATCATGATTCCAGCCACTGCTCGCTCAACTAAGCCTTCAACATCCATACGTGCTTCATACTGCTCTGCATTCTTAATCTTAGGATTGGTCTTAGGACGATCTGGCGCAAAAATGGTACAACAGTCTTCAAACGGTTGGATTGAAATGTCAAAGGTATCGATTGCCTGAGCAATGTCAATGATTTCCAACTTATCCATTGTCACAACTGGACGGATGATTGGAGTGTTGGTAACAGCATTGATAGCCTGCATGCTTTCTAAGGTCTGGCTAGCTACTTGACCAAGACTTTCCCCATTGATGATAACTAAACCATTTCGTACCTCACGAATACGGTCAGTAATCCGCATCATAAAACGACGCGTCAAGGTCATAAGATAGGCTTCTGGCGCTTTAGACTTGATTTCCTCTTGAATTTCTGTAAAAGGAACTTCGATGAACTGGATATTTCCCCCAAACTTGGTTAATTTACGGGTCAAATCTTGGGCTTTCTTGAGAGCGCCTGGACTAGTATAAGGTGGGCTGGCAAAGTGAACGGCCTCAATATCTACCCCACGCTTAAGAGCAAGATAACCTGCTACAGGTGAGTCAATCCCTCCTGACAACATGAGCATCCCTTTACCTGAAGTTCCAACTGGCAAACCACCCGCCCCACGAATAGTTTCATAAGAAAGATAGGCTGCTTCTTCACGAATCTCCACTTGGAGATTGATATCAGGACTTTTCATTTGAGCTTGTACGTTTGGAATGGCTTCAAATACAGCCCCTCCAAGCGTTTGGTTGAGTTCACGACTGTCGAGTTCAAAGTTGTGGTCGCTACGCTTGCTAGAAATTTTAAAGGTCATGCCTTCCTTGTAGATGTCCTGCATAATCTCTTGGACAGAAGACTTCAAAACTTCTACAGATTTTTCTACCTTATAAACAGGAGAAAAGTTTTGAATTCCAAAAACTTGTTTGAGCGATTCTGCTACTGCTGTGTAATCTGCTCCATTGAGGTAAGCGTGGGCACGGTCGCGATCTGCTGTTACCTTAACTTGGGGATAGATAGACAAAACGTCTGAAATATTATTGCGAAGTTTATTGATGAAACGCATACGGTTTTTACCCTTGGTTGACAGCTCACCGTAGCGAATCATAATTTCTGAATACTGCATGAATGCTCCTATCTTACTTTTCTAGTTTGGTTGTAAATTAATTTTAACTTGGTCAAAAACTGCTCGACCTGACTCATATCATTTTCAAGGTCTAGGCTTAGACGCACAGCTGACTGGGCCTTATCTTTATCCACTCCCATAGCAATAAGAGTTCCTGCAGGTTTCCCAGCCTTGGATGAACAAGCAGAGGTCGTTGAGATGAAAATATCATAGTCTTCAAAGGCGTGAACGATGACTTCACCACGAACACCCTTGATTCCAAAAGTCAGAATATGAGGTGCGAAGTCTTCCTCATCTGAAAAGACAAAAATATCTGGATAGTCCAGAAGTGCTTGACGAATCACTGCCTTCATCTGCCCAGTCTTGCTAGTAAAGATATCTAGCTTTTCCATAGATAAACGGAGAGCCTTGGCTGTCGCTGCAATACCTGCTACATTTTCAGTTGTCGAACGGTAATCACGTTCCTGACCACCACCAGTCAACAGTGGTGTAATCTTCTTGCCAGACTTGATATAGACAAAACCAACACCACGAACTCCGTGGAACTTGTGACCAGAGAAAGTCGCAAAATCCACTCGTTCTGTCAGATACTTTTCAGTCGGAATCTTAGCAAGTGCCTGAACCGCATCAACGTGGAAGGAAATAGTCGGCTTGTCTGCTAACAGTTCTGAAATAGCCTCAATGGGCTGAACAGAGCCAATTTCATTGTTAACTGCCATGATGGAAACGAGGGTCGTATCTGGTCGTATCAAATCTGCTAACGCCTTCACATCCACAAATCCTTTCTCATCAACTGGAGCAAAATCCACTTCAAATCCTTGACTTTTCAGCCAGAGGGCTGATTCCTTAACTGCTGGATGTTCAACGGCTGATACAATGATGTGCTTGCCAAACCGAGCCTTTTCAAAGGCCACACCCTTGATGACCCAGTTATCTCCTTCTGTCCCACCAGAAGTAAAGAAGATTTCATCGCTTTTCTTACCGATTAAATCTGCAATCTGTTGCCGAGAAGCATCTAAGATTCGTGTTGCCTGGTCTCCCAAACGATGGAGACTAGATGGATTTCCTAAAATTTTTGAAGCGACCTGCATATAGGTTTCAAGGGCTTCAGGATAGGGCTTGGTCGTCGCCGAATTATCAAAGTAAATCATGTATTCTCACGCTTTCTAAAATCACTCCTTCTATTGTATCATGAAACGGAGCTTGCGACAAGAAAGGGCAATTCCTCTTTTTTTAAGATTTTTTTAAAGAAATGAGGTATAATAAATTTTAATTAAAGGAGAGAATGTATGTCTAATTATCGTAGAACTTCAAAACCAAAAACAGAACACATCAAAAAAGGCTTTACGGTCTTTCAAAAAACCGTTGCTACTATCGGTAGTATCCTTGGCTTAATTACCGCAAGTATCACTATCATGAACGCCTTGGATAATAACAAAAATACCAAAAAAGAACCTACGACAAGCCAGACGACAACCATTGTCAAAGAAATTCAAAAGGAATCCCCTAAGGAAAACACTAGTCCCAATAAGGAAAATAATACTAGTCAAGAAAAAACACAACAAGAAGAAACGCCAAAATCCAGCGTCAAAGAAGAGAAAAAAGAAGAGCAGAAAACAGCAACTCAGGACTCTTCTACTCCTGCTCCAAATAAACCTGCCACTGAAACTGAAAAGCAGTCCAATAATACTCCAACTTCAGAAAATAAAAGTAATCAATAGCCAGTAAAATAGCTTCCCTCCAAACTTGGAAAGAAGCTATTTTTTTATTGTTGTAACACTTTTCGAGGTTTGGTACCCTCAGCTGGACCGATGACACCTGCCATCTCCAGTTCTTCCATGAGACGGGTCGCACGGTTAAAACCAACTGACAAACGACGCTGAATCATGGATGCACTGGCTTTCTGGGTTTCGATCACCAAAGCCTTGGCTTCTTCAAAAAGCGGATCTCCACCAGATTCACCATCTGAAAATTCACCGTCATTTTCAGAAACCTCACCTGGATCAAAACTCTCATCGTAATCTGCATCCGCCTGAGCCTTGATAAAGTTTACGATGCGTTCAACATCATCATCCGAGATAAAGGAGCCTTGGAGACGAACTGGATGATTTTCATCAATTGGTTTAAAGAGCATGTCTCCTCGACCAAGCAGTTTTTCTGCTCCATTTTCATCCAAGATAGTACGGGAGTCTGTCCCTGATGAAACCGCAAATGCCACACGTGACGGAACATTGGCCTTAATCAGACCAGAGATGACATCAACGGATGGACGCTGGGTTGCAAGAATCATGTGGATACCAGCAGCACGCGCCTTCTGTCCCAGTCGGATAATAGCATCTTCCACTTCCTTGCTAGCCACCATCATGAGGTCAGCCAACTCATCCACAATCACAACAATGAGTGGCAGTGGAATCTGCTTGTACTCAGATTGAGCATTAAACTCTTCTACCTTGGCATTAAAGCCTGCAATATTCCGAACTCCTACCTTGGCAAAAAGTTCATAACGATTTTCCATCTCATCCACAACCTTTTGCAGGGCCTTGCTGGCCTTGCGTGGATTGGTTACAACTGGAATCAAGAGATGGGGAATATCATTGTAAACAGACAACTCAACCATCTTAGGATCGACCATCATAAACTTGACCTGGTCGGGTCTTGCTTTCATCAGAATGCTAGCAATAATGCCGTTAACTGCTACTGACTTCCCTGAACCCGTTGAACCTGCAACTAGCAAGTGGGGCATTTTAGAAAGGTCAAAAGCTCTTGCTGTGCCATTAACAGCCTTCCCTAAAGGAATTTCTAATAGATTTTCTGCTTTCGTTTGAGATTGTTCCCATAGTTCTCGGAAAGACACAGTGGCAATTTCAGAGTTAGGAACCTCAATTCCGACTAGGGATTTCCCAGGAATTGGTGCTTCGATTCGAACATCCTTAGCTGCCAAGGCTAGAGCGAGGTCATCTGCTAGATTGGAAATACGGTTGACCCGCACACCGACTGCCGGTTTGACTTCATACTTGGTTACTGACGGTCCAATTTCAGCCCGTTCAACCGTCACCTTGATACCAAAGCTAGCAAAGGTTTCTTCCAAGATTTTGATATTCTCTCGGACAATTTTTTTCTCTTTAGACTGGTCTTTTGGTTTATCTGGGGCAAAAAGTTGTAAACTAGGGAGTTTATATTCAAGAGCCTCCTTGGCTGAAAAATCGACCTGAACATCTTCATCATCCAAGGTTTCTTCTTGTTCAGGAAATTCAAGTTCAGCTTGAGGCAAGATGATCTCTGGTTCTACCCACTCTTCTTCTGGAACCGGTGGAACATCAAGCACAACATCTTCTGTCAGAATTTCACCCGTTTCCATATCAACAGGAGGCAAATCGAGTAAGGCTTTTTCAGCCTCTTCTTTCTCTAATCTAGCCTCTTCCTCAGCCTTTTGACGAGCTTTTTCTTCTTGTTTGACAAAGCGTTCCTCTTTTCGACGCTCATGCCCTTCCCGCCATTTGGCAAAGCCTCTACTGAAAAATTCAGCAATATCGTAAACAGACCAAGGACTGACTAGGAGAGCACCCACTAAAATCAAGATAGCACCAATAAAGTAAGTACCGATATTTGAAAAGAGAAAGGCTGTTGGCACATAGAGGGCAACACCAATCAAGCCTCCTCCAGCAAAACTAGTCGTTCGAAAACCAGTCAAATCAGTCACAACCTGAGCCATGGTTCCTTTTAGAACTGACTTGTCCAAGCCATATTTCCAAACCAAGTAGGCCTCAAAAATCAGGAGCAAGCCTGCAAATATAGTGAAAAAGCCAGATAGAAGACCTTCCTGTTTTCGGATCCACTTGAAAAAGAAGAGGTAGAGCAGGATACCAAATATTGCCAGATAAGCTAGACTACCCACCAGCAAGCGAATTAAATTGTAAAGAGTGATACCTGCAGCCCCTAATTTGAAGGCTGCGAAAATCAATAAAAACGCGATTCCCAACGAAATCAACATCCGTTGAATCGCTTCTTTTCTTTCGAGTTCTGCTTTTGACGGTCTCCGTCTTGTTTTACTTGTATTCTTGTTTGCCATTCTTCTATTATACCATATTTCACAGGCATTTCGAAAAAGGTCAATATTCTCCTTGGATAGTTCAGTATTGGGAGATTCAAATAAAATTTTCTTATCCATAGTTTCCCTCTCTAAGTAATTTCAGAACATCTTTTTGATAGCCTTTATAATCCAGCTGACTGTTCATCAAAAAAGAAGATATGCAAAATTTTGAAATTTTGATATAATAAAACTATCAAAAAGTAAAGGAATGATTGGTATGAACGCAATCACAGCTCACAGCTCACAGCTCACAGCTCACAGCTCACAGCTCACAGCTCACAGCTCACAGCTCACAGCTCACAGCTCACAGCTCACAGCTCACGCTGATTATGTAATCAAGCGTATTTTTTGTCAAGCCCTAAAACAGACTTTTTCACATTTTTGTGAGAAGGTCTTTTCTGTTGTTTCTCAACTCAATGAGTTGATTGTTGGAGGTGTAAAATGGCTCCTCTAGCTATTGATAGAAGTTGGCAATCTGGAAATGAAAGAGCTGACAATTTATTTTTCTGGAGAAATTTCGGTTTTGATGAAAAAGATATTTTAATCGAAAATACTGATGGTATCATTAACGGAGCTCTGTTTGAATTTAAAAATAGCATTGCTGATCTTAATGCTGTGCTTGTTCAAGCTATCCACTATCTGTCTAAATTAAGGATAAAAGGTGGTATTCCTATACCAAGCAAAATCGTTTTAGTTGATATTAATAAAAATCGTGCTAGTGTTTATGATGCAACTCAATATCGTTTAGAAATTTTACAAAATTATACGAATAGTGCATCAAAAAATGTAAATCAGACCACTTTAAAAAATGCTACTAATCCTGAAAAAGTAATTGAATTTGATGTTCTTCAACCAAAAAGCCCTAAAAATCGTGAATTGTGTGAATTATTCCAAATAGACGAGTATCAAAAGTTTGAAATTGATTTTCCAAACATTTTAGGGTGGGCGAACTATATATACCGTCACGATAAAACAACAACAAAATCTCAAATGTTTGAGATGCTCAAACAACCATCTAATTCAATAGTCGAAAACTATATCTTACCTTGGTGTGGAGACGAAAGCGATTTTGACACCGTGATGGACGCATTAAATGACCCCGCAAATAGAAAAGATTTAGGAGCATTTTATACACCACTACCTTATGTTAAAGAAGCAACTAAACTTGTTCGTCAAGCTATTAGCAATCTTCCTAAAGGCATGGACTATGTTATTTTGGACAGATGTGCTGGTACAGGAGCATTAGAGCATTATTTAACCGAAGAAGAGTTAAGCCATGTTATCTTGAATACTTATGAAATAAAAGAATGGCTTGTTTTGTATAACAAATATATTGGGAAGGTACGGGCTATCATACCACCACTTTCAATGGTACAAGAAAACAAGGGGAACTTAGTAACAGGTGGGGATGCTTTAGCAGAAGAGTTTTTATCAATTCCAATGGAAACAGATGGAAAACATAATACATTACAAGAAGTCATAGATGACAAAAATGTTGCGATTATTGGTTTTGAAAATCCCCCTTATTCTAGCGAATTAGCCCGTGCTCAAGAAGGAAATGTTAAATCGATAGATAAATTTAGCTATATAAGGAAATTGATGTCCGATGAATTTGTTGGTGATAGTAACCATGCAAAAGATTTGCTAAATCAATTCGTTTGGTCTTTTGAAAAATACTTTATGAGAGATGAAAACGACTATTATATTTTATTTGCTCCTGTTAAGTATTGGAAATCAGTTGGTCTAATGCAAAAAATCTTTATTAATGGTTTTCTAGCAAACAGAGGGAACTTTAAAGCACAAGAAAGTTCCGTTTTGGTAGCACTTTGGAAAAACGATCAAGATAACGAAACTGAAAGTATTACTGTAACTGCTAAAGAAATATGGAGAGATAATAAAAAATGGGGAACTGGGAAAGGAGCAGCAGTCATTGATGTACCTGAGGATGCTATTCTTAAAGATGTGAAGCATGTCACTATAAAAAAAGTATACAAAACGCTAGGAGAATACTATTCTAAAAAGTTAAAAACAGATGTGTTATCTAAAATTGCTACTGGCTACGATGGTAAAGAAGTGCCATTAAAAAGCTATGGAAAACCTGTTTATAATGACAATATTTTAGCGGTTATAGAAGCCAGTGGTTTTGGTACTACTCCGCAGGACATAAGAATGACTAGAATTGCTATTTATCATGGACGAGGTAGTCAAGTTAGAACGAATAATTACGCAGAGCAAACTGCTTTATTTGTTGCCAAGCAATACCCTCAAAAAAACTGGTATGAAAGGGATATTTACTATACAACTGCTGATAAAGGGGATTTGTATACAGAGGATACAGATTTTCTTAGAAAATCTACATTATGGACTTGTATCTCTCAAAAAAATCATTGTTTGAGCTTTGATGGTTCTGATGGAAAGTTTTATAGTAACGAAATGTGCCTAGATAAGAACTCTCTAGTTCGTAAAGAATTGATCGAACAAGAAAAATATGGAAAACTTGATAGAGCTGACTTAATGTTGCTAGGTGTCTTCGATGAATTACTTGAACTAGCTAAAAATACTCAAGAATATAATCCAAAATACAATTATGGTACTTATCAAATTGAATTGGACATAAATACATCATACAAAGATGGTAATGATAAAAAGATATTCAACAATGAAAAAGTTAACACTAAACTAAAAGAACTTAAAACAAGGTTAGCTGAATACTACGAAAATGAGCTTGAAAGTAAATTATTTGAGTATGAACTATTGAAATAGTGAGAAGACGATTTCCAAACGGAAATCGTCTTTTTCGATATTGTTGAAATACTACATTTTGTGGTTGGTTTAAACTGGTATATAGTTCCCTTTTATTTAACTGCTTGTGGTTTGCGTAGGTAACCATAGACCACACCACTTACGATTGCTCCGACCAAGACAGAAACGAGGTAAAGAAGAGCATTTGAAGTAAGCGCGATAACGAAGATTCCTCCGTGTGGCGCCATGAGTTTGATACCAGTAAGACCAACGAGGCCACCTGCTACTGCTGAACCAAGGATGAAGCTTGGGATAGCACGAGCTGGGTCGGCTGCACCAAATGGAATCGCTCCCTCAGTGATAAATGACAAGCCCATGATAATGTTTGTCAAACCAGAGTTGCGTTCTTCTTTAGTAAATTTATCTTTGAAAAGAAGAGTTGCAACAAAGATTGCAAGTGGTGGTACCATTCCTCCAGCCATAACTGCTGCCATAGCAACAGAACCACCTGAAGAAACAGTTGCTGCAAGCGTACCTGTACCAAAGACATAGGCAGCTTTGTTGACTGGTCCACCCATGTCAACAGCCATCATACCACCAAGAACGATACCAAGAAGGACAGCTGAACCTCCTCCAAGACCACCTAGGAAGTCATTCATAGCAGTGTTGATTGCTGCCATTGGGATATTAACAGCTAGCATGACAAATCCAGTCAAGATTGTTCCAAGAAGTGGCAAAAGAAGGATTGATTTTGCACCTTCAAGTGAACGAGGAACTTTAACGTATTTCTTGATAGCAAGAACTAAAGCACCTGCGATAAATCCACCAACAAGGGCACCTAGGAAACCAGATGAGACACCTGCAAGAGTTGAAGTTGCTTCACCACCTGCGGCATAAGGAATTTTACCAAAGGCAAAACCTTCTTTGGCAATAGCACCAGCCACGAAACCTGCTACCAAACCTGGTTTTTCAGCGATAGAGTAGGCAACATAACCTGCAAAGACTGGAAGCATCAAACCAAAGGCAGCTCCACCAATTTTCATGAACATAGAAGCTAGCTCATGGTAGGAACCAAGATTACCAAGATTTTCATTTGGAACACCCAAAGCACCGTCAATCAAGAAGGCAAGGGCAATCATGATACCACCGCCAATAACAAATGGCAACATTTGCGATACACCACTCATCAAGTGTTTGTAGAAGGCACCACCAAGACTTTGTTTTTCGTTAGAGGCTGTTGTAGCTTTTGTTCCATTAGCAGCACGATAAACTTCAGCATCTCCTGAAAGAGCCAAGTTAATTAACTCTTCTGTTTTACGGATACCGTCAGCAACTGGACGATTGATCAATGGTTTGCCATCGAAACGATCCATTTCAACTGCCTTGTCTGCCGCGATGATAACAGCTTTAGCCTTACGAATGTCTTCCGCAGTTAGTTGGTTACCAACACCGCTAGCACCGTTGGTTTCGACCTTAATTCCAACACCCATTTCAGCAGCCACTTTTTGAAGAGCTTCTTGGGCCATATAAGTGTGGGCGATACCTGTTGTACAAGCTGTAACAGCAACGATAAAGTCACCAGAGTCATTGGCAGGTGCTTGAACTGGCTCCTCAGCTTTTTCTGAAGCTTGGTTAAAAAGTTCGATAACTTGGTCAGCTGATGTTGCTTGACGAAGTTTGTCAGCAAAACCGTCTTTCATCAAGTATTGAGACAATTCTGCCAAGGCTGCTAAGTGAGTATCATTGGCACCTTCTGGAGCTGCAATCATAAAGAAAAGGTCAGTTGGTTGCCCATCCAAGCTCTCGTAGTCAACACCCTTGTTTGACTTGGCAAAGAGAACTGTCGCTTCTTTGACAGCAGCATTTTTGCTATGAGGCATTGCGATACCATCACCCAAACCTGTAGAAGTCAAAGCTTCACGCGCCAAAATTCCTTCTTTAAAGATTTCAAAATCTGTCACATAACCGTGGTCTGTCAAACTTTTAATCATCTCGTCGATGACAGCTGTTTTTTCAGTCGCCTGCAAATCCAGCAACATAACATCTTTTCTCAATAGGTCTTGAATTTTCATCGTTTTTCTACCTCAACTTTTTCATATGTTTCTTTAATAAATTCTGCTGTTGCCAAGTCATCCGAGAAGGTAGTTGCCGTTCCACAAGCAACTCCCCATTTGAAGGCTTCTACTGCGTCTTTTGATTTGACAAATTCACCTGTAAATCCAGCAACCATAGAGTCACCAGCTCCAACTGAATTTTTGACTGTTCCCTTGATAGGTTTTGCGAAATAAGCTCCCTCAGATGTGACAAGAAGTGCACCGTCCCCAGCCATGGAGATAATGACATTTTGAGCTCCTTTAGCCAGTAACTGACGAGCATAGTTCTCGATTTCATCTAAACTTTCGAGTTTAACCCCAAAAATCGCTCCAAGTTCATGATTGTTTGGTTTGACCAAAAGTGGCTGGTAGTCCAAACTATCAATCAAGGTCTGTCCTTCAAAGTCACAGACCACCTGCGCGCCAGTCTGACGGGTCAAGGCAATCAAATCCTTATAGATAACATTGCCTAGATTTTTAGCACTTGAACCCGCAAAGACAACTGTATCTTCTGCTGTTAAACTAGACAAAATAGCTTTCAATTCTTCTAACTGGGCTGGTTCGACAGTTGGACCCGTTCCGTTGATTTCTGTCTCTTGGTCTGCTTTGATTTTAACATTGATACGAGTATCTTCTGCTACTTGGACAAAACGTGTCTCGATTTCTTCATCAGCCAGAGTATCTGTGATAAATTTACCAGTAAAGCCTCCGATAAATCCCGTCGCTGTATTTGGAATATCCAAGCGTTTCAAAACACGACTGACATTGATTCCTTTCCCACCAGCAAACTTATCATCACTATCCATTCGATTGACACTACCGACTTGGACTTGGTCCAAACGGACAATATAGTCAATGGATGGATTAAGTGTGACTGTATAAATCATACTTCTATTACCTCCGTTTTCTCCTTAATAGCCTGCAAGAGTTCATGCCCTTGACTTGTGATAACAATAGCTCGTTTGAGTGGTGCTACCTTAGCAAAGCAAGTTTGTCCAATTTTTGACGAATCCACCAAGACATAGGTCTGTTTGGCATTCTCTAAAATAGCTCGCTTCACAGCTCCCTCCTCCATATCAGGAGTCGTATAATAGCCATCATCTACACCATTCATCCCGATAAAGGCACGGTCAAAGTGCAATTGGTTAATCTGGTTAAGAGCAACGCCCCCGATGCTCGCATCTGTCGCCATCTTGACACTTCCTCCAACCATGACAGTTGGAATCTGCTTTTCAACCAACTGTGCGGCATGGTGAATCGAATTGGTCACAACAGTAATATTCTTATTAACCAATTCATGGATCAAAAAAGCAGTTGTTGTTCCAGCATCGATAAAGATGACATCTTGTTCCTTGATGAGAGAGGCTGCTTTCTGAGCCAGTAACTTCTTCTCTTGAAGGTTTTTGACAGATTTTTCTTGAATGGTTTCTTCTTCCTGCAAGGAATGGGGTAATTCTGCTCCACCATGCACGCGACGAAGCTTGTTTTCCGCTTCCAACTCATCCAAGTCTCTTCGAACCGTTGATTCTGACGTTTCTAACAAACTAACTAATTTTTCTAGAGAAACTACATGATGTTGATTTAACTCTTCTAAAATCAGCTGTTTCCGCTCTGTTTTTAACACTGAATCACCTCCTGTTATCGTTTACACTATTCATTCTATCACACTTTCTTTCAAAGTCAAGCATTTTTTATCATTTTCTTTCAAAATCTATCATTTTTCTTATTTCCAGAATTTTTATTGCAAGATAAGTGGCTTTATGGTAGACTATTTGAGTAAGTATTGGAAGATTACTCAAGAGGCTTAAGAGGCCGTGTTGGAAACGCGGTAGGCGTGTAACAGCGTGCGTGGGTTCGAATCCCATGTCTTCCGTTTATTTTAAAAAAGATACCCAAGAAATCTTGGGTATCTTTTTTCTTATATGCTTGTTTTATAACTCGGGTGAATTTCTTAGAAAATATCAAATAACAATTTCACATTGAGAATTGTTAAGATAATGGAAACGATATAGCCAAGGATGGTATTCCATTTGGCATTGGTAAATTCTCCCATCAGTGATTTCTTAGAAGTTAGATAAATCAGTGGGAAGATTGAAAATGGAAGAGCAATCGAAAGAAAGACTTGTGAATAAACCAATAACTGATCCAATGTTTTTTCCTGATGACCAAACAGAACCGCTACAATCATGACAGGCAACAAGGCAAAGAGACGAGTTGCCAAACGAATGAACCATTGAGGTAATCTCATATGCAAGAAACCTTCCATAACGATTTGTCCAGTCAAGGTACCCGTAATTGTCGAATTTTGACCACTGGCTAATAAAGCCAAGGCAAACAAGGTTGATAAGGTCGAGCTAGCTATAGCTCCTGCAATAGTAGAATCCTGCAAGGCATTATACATTTGAGAGAAGGCAGAAATCTCAGATGCATGGCCGAAAAAGAGAGCCGCCCCGAGAATTAATAGAAGGGAGTTAACCACAAAGGCCAAGGATAATTGGAGATTTGAATCCCAGGTCATAAAGCGCACCGCTTTTCGAACATCATCCTTGTCCTTGTGATTGATTTTCCGAGTTTGAGACAAGGAAGAATGCAAATAGAGGTTATGAGGCATAACCGTCGCACCTACAATCCCTAGTGCCAAGGTTAATTGACTTTCATGCCCTGGCAAGGGACTTTCAAATAAGGTTGCATTCGGTAGATAACCCTCAACGATTCCTTGGAAGCTTGGATGTGACAAAGCTACCAGATAGGTAAAAATTGCTAGAATGGTTAAAATCAGTGTTGTCACAATAGCTTCAATCTTCTTAAAGCCAAATTTCATCAGAAGCAATAAGAGAAAAACATCCAACACGGTCAAGAGAATTGCTATCATAATCGGAATCTTAAAGAGAAGATTGAGAGCAATCGCTGAACCTAGAACTTCTGCCAGATCTGTCGCCATCAAGGCTAATTCTAAAATCACCCATAGACTATAACGAAGCCATTTAGGTGAATGATGAGCCGTTGCTTGAGCCAGGTCCATCTGGGTTACAATACCAAGCTTTCCTGCCATCTGCTGAAGTTGCATGGCAATGAGAGATGAAATCAAGATAACAAACAAGAGACTATACTTATAGGAAGCACCACCGACTACACTGGTAATCCAGTTTCCTGGATCCATATAACCAACTGCGACAAGAGCACCCGGACCTAAAAAGGCATTTAAATTTTGCCAGAAATGATTGTTATTTGGAGTATCGATAGATTGATTAATCTCAGAGAGTGACACTTTTTTATGAGAAGACATAGATACTTACCTCTTTCTAAACCTACTTTTTCATTATTTTCTATTAGAGAAAAATAAGATTGACTTTAAACTATTAAAACAATGAAAACTATATGAAAAACATTTAGTTTTTTCATTATTTTTCTTAAGGCACCTTAATATTTTTCTTAAGGCACCTTAATTATAACACAAAAATGAAAACTATATGAAAAACATTTAGTTTTTTCATTATTTTTCTTAAGGCACCTTAATTATAACAGAAAATATGATAAAAACTTAAGAAAATTCAGGACTTGATTTAATATTTAGGATACAACAAAATGTTGTATTCTTTTTTTGCAAAAGAATACCAAAGAAAAAAATAAAAAACGTTGATTTAACAACGTTTCACCAATTAATAATGGAGCCGGTGGGAGTCGAACCCACGTCCAAACACCTGCCAACATATTTGTCTACAACCATAGGTTATGCATTAGTTTAACAGTCCCTCGACACATAACTCAAGCCTAGAAACTGCGAGTCTATCAATCTCTTATCAAGCCACTAGACAAGACTCAATCGTATCTCGCTAATAATAAGACCTGTCATTGAACACGAGCAATCCAAATCGGGTCACGCCTGCTGGTTTTTAGGCAGCTAGAGCGTAAGAAGTGTTATTTTTTGCAGTTATATTTAACTGAGCGTTTACGTCGCCACACGAGTCGCAAAATATGCCTCATAATGCCTGTCGAATCCGTAACGACCCCAAAAGACAATAAAACCATTATACCTTATCTAACACAAAAATGCAAAAAGGAAAGCAATTAACTACAAAAGATAGTCTTTCAAAGATTTTGTCAAAACCTGATAACCAGCAACACTAAGGTGCAACCCATCAGTTGTATAATCTTTTTTGAGTTGACCTGCCTGGTCTGTCAAACTATCAAAAACTGGCACAAATTCTACCTGCATATAGGCAGAAGCAAGCTCTTGATAGGCTTGATTCCATTTCTGAATTTTTTCATTCGTGCGGATATAGACTGTCTGCTTGTACTCTTCTCCCTCATTGACTGGCAAAATAGAAAGCAATTTAATCTCAGTCAATGGATAATCGCGAGCAATGGATTGTATGATAGCTTCGAGGTTATTGAGAGCCTCATTCACAGGCACATCTTTTCCGATATCATTTGTCCCAATCAAAAGGACAATTTTATCTACTGCTCCACCGTACAGATGCGCATCTAGATTTTCTAATAACAGCCCTGTCTGATACCCTCGAATGCCTCGATTGACAATCGTCTTCGAAGTCCCAAATAGTTCCTGCAGAGGATAATATTCGACAATGGAATCCCCAATAAAAAGAATGTCTGGCTCTACAACAGAAACCTGATTTAAGTGACGATACTTGGTTTGGATTTTTTCTTGTTCCTTTAGTAACCAATTTTCTAATAACTGTACTGCCACTTCATTCTCCTTTTTCTAACCAGTTTTCCAAGATTTGATAAACTCCTCCTTGGCTATTGGCTGGCGCTAGAGCAGTAGCCACAGCTTTGGCTTTATCATCAGCATTTTCCATCGCATAGGCAATTCCAGCCATTTCAAGCATTTCAACATCATTTTCACTGTCACCAAAAGCCATGATTTGTTGGGAGGTCAAGTCCCAGCGCTTGAGTAATTCTTCCAAGCCCCATGCTTTATGAATTCCAGCTTGAAGGATATCAATGCAACCATAGCCACTCGATACAGCACGAACACGGCCATCAAAGAGGTCATTGATTTCTTCCAAGACCGAACTCAAACGTTCCTCACCAACAACCATACTCATCTTGAGCACACCACCAAAGAGGTCAGAGGTTAATTCGTCCACAAAATTCATCCGTTGGTAGAATTTTTCAATCATTTCTTGAGTCATAAAGCTTTCAAGGTCTGTAAAAATCGTACCTTCTTTGACGAAACCACCCTTCATAGCCGTCACAACAAACTGATCCCGACACGCTCGACCCTTGAAATGAGCCAAAGCCTTATCGACAATGGCATCATCCCAAGTCTGAGCCTGAATCAATTCATTCTTTTCAAAAATACGAGCACCGTTTGCAACGACCAGAACCACTCGATCGACCAAGTGCTCCAGTAGTTGCCTCATGCGATGAATTTCATTCCCAGTCGCAATGACAAAACGAATCCCCCTTTGATCCAACTGATCTAAAATCTTTTCCAAACGTGGAATATCAAGCTGGCCTCTGGCATCCAGCAAGGTCCCATCCATATCTGTCGCAATTATTTTAATCGTCATTTACTTTCCTCTGGATTCAAGCTAATCCCACTTCAATCCCACATGTTCGTTCATTTCTTTGTAGGCTGTATCAATTCGTTCCTTAGTCGCTTCATCTAACTGGTCACGATGACTACCACCCTCGATAAAATCTTCTAAGATATAGGTTTGGTAAAGGAAGAGTGGATAACCTTCTGGAGAATAGGTTCCTTTTGGTGTACGGTTTACCCAAGAAGGATGCGCTTTGGCAGTTTCGATTGTCGTCTTACCGGCTTTTTTCTTAACAGTCACATCCATGAGCACGCCACGCTCTGTCCACTTAGCATTCTCTTCATCTTGCATGGTTTCAATTCGTTGATTGGAAATGAAGTTCCCCATTGAATAGATAATGAGTTTCTTGTCCCCATCTTTTTCAACCGTTTCAGATGGTTCAACTACGTGAGGGTGCCCTCCAAAGATAATATCCGCTCCCCAATCGATCATCTTGTGATAAAGAGCCTTTTGTTCCTCAGTTGGTTCCAAGCGATACTCCACACCCATCTGAGGCATGATAATGGTGATATCCGCTTCCTTCTCTGCTCGTTCAATTTCAGCCTTCATCTTGTCTTCATTTAGGTCTGAAAGATAGCGATTATAGTCTTCTTGAGAAATACTTTGCTCAATTCCATTAAAACCATAAGAATAGGCCAAAAGTGCAACCTTGATGCCGTTCACTTCCTTGATAACCAGTGGAGCTTGATCACGGGACTCATGCGTATACACTCCAATCGGTGTCATTCCTGCCTTCTCAATAGCATCTGCTGTTGAAACCACACCTTCTATTTGTGAATCTAGGATATGGTTATGCGCCAAGTCTAGCACTTGATAACCGGCATCCTTGATGGCATCCATAACTTCGCCAGGTGCATTAAAGAGAGGATAACCTGCCAAATAGTGGTCCTTGTTAACAGTGCCTTCAAAATCACCTATAATCAAGTCTGCTTGTTTGAGCCATGGTTTCACATAATCAAAATTTTCATGAAAATCATAGGTACCATCTTCTTTTAAGGCAGAACGATAGATGGGAATATGATAGAGGAGGTCCCCGTTTGCCATAATTCTAGCAGTTTTTTCCTCCTCCTGATCTTTAGCATTTTGATTGGTCTTATTTGCTTCTTGAGAAATGGCATCCTTTTTTTGACTGGTCAAGGGGATTCCTTGGAAACTTTCAAACAACAAGACCAAACCCATTGATAAAGCAACAGCTAGCAAGAGTATGGCCACAAATCCCTTATTACTCCACTTGCGGTAACTCCTAAAAAAGTTTACAAAACCCCTCATAAAACGAAAAACTGGTCCACGTTTATGTCTATCTTGTCTTCTTTGCATCTTCATTCTCCCCACTTTCTAATGCAAGCCTTTTCTTTTTATTATATCACAGATAAGTAATTCTTTCACAATTGAATCGAACCTAGTAGGCATTTTCTATAAAAGCTCGATGCCGTAATGCTTTCAATCCTTGTCATTTTGTGATATCATGTAGAGGTAATGAAAGGAGAGAAAATGTCTGCTATAGAACGTATTACAAAAGCTGCTCACTTAATTGATATGAACGATATTATCCGCGAAGTGAATCCTACTCTACGCGCGGTTGCTGAGGAAGTCACTTTCCCCTTGTCTGATCAGGAAATCATCCTTGGCGAAAAGATGATGCAATTCCTCAAACATTCCCAAGATCCTGTCATGGCTGAAAAAATGGGACTACGCGGTGGGGTTGGACTTGCTGCCCCTCAATTAGATATATCAAAACGTATTATCGCTGTTTTGGTGCCAAACATTGTCGAAGAAGGCGAAACTCCACAGGAAGCTTACGACTTGCAAGCTATTATGTACAATCCAAAAATCGTCTCTCACTCTGTTCAAGACGCTGCTCTTGGTGAAGGAGAAGGTTGCCTGTCTGTTGACCGCAACGTACCTGGCTATGTAGTTCGCCATGCCCGCGTTACGGTTGACTACTTTGACAAGGATGGAGAAAAACACCGTATCAAACTCAAAGGCTACAACTCCATCGTTGTTCAGCATGAAATTGACCACATTAACGGAATCATGTTTTACGATCGTATCAATGAAAAAGACCCATTTGCAGTTAAAGATGGTTTACTAATTCTAGAATAAAGAAAATCCCGTTGCAAGACGGGGTTTTGTGTTATAAATATTGGATGAGAGGAATTATAACCAACATATGTAGCAAGGGATTAGCTAAGACACCTTTTATCCACGGAATAAGTACCTTATACCAATTCATAGATGAAGGACAATTCAATGCCTTGGTTAACTTGACTAAGAAAATGGTTTGACAGGACGAGTTCCTCTAGCCTGGAAAATCCAACTTGATTACGGTTCTAATCTTGATTTTCTTTGTGAAACTTAGGAAAATATCTCAACTATTCTTACATCTATTATACGAATTTACACAAAGAAAAGCCCTTAGAAACTTGTAGTCTAAGGCCTTTGTCTTCGTTCTGACAAATGTACATAACGTTGGTCTTTTACTTTTACCCAATCACACTTCCATTCGGTACAGCTGAGTCAACTGTGAGAAGGGTTAATTTTCCATCATGTTCAGCTGATAGGATCATACCTTGACTGACATATTTCTTCATCATCTTACGAGGTTTGAGGTTAGCAACGATTTGGACTTTCTTGCCGACCAATTCTTGTTCGTTTGGATAGTACTTCGCAATTCCTGAGAGGATTTGACGATCTTCACCATCGCCAGCATCCAAGCGGAATTGAAGCAACTTATCTGAACCTTCCACTTTAGAAACTTCTCTGACTTCTGCAACGCGGATTTCAACCTTGTCAAAGTCTTCAAACTTGATTTCTTCCTTATTGAGTTTGAGTTCAACTTCGTCTGGATTCCATTCTTTTTCGACTGCTGGTTTGTTACCTTCCATTTGTTCCTTGATATAGGCGATTTCTTCTTCCATATCCAAACGTGGGAAGATTGGTGTTCCTTTGGCAACGACAGTGACACCTGCAGGAAAGTCAGCCAAGCTCAAGTTTTCAAGACTAGAAACTTCATCCAAGCCAAGTTGATTCAAGACTGCACGACTGGTTTCCATCATAAACGGCTCAATCAAGTGAGCTACAACACGAAGGCTGGCTGCCAAGTGGCTCATGACACTTGCCAATTGATCACGAAGTGCTTCATCCTTAGCCAAGACCCATGGTGCGGTCTCATCGATGTATTTATTCGTACGTGAAATAAGAGTCCATACTGCTTCTAGGGCACGTGGGTAGTCAACTGCTTCCATGTGAGTATGGTAGTCAGCGATTGATTCAGCAGCTACTTGAGCAAGAGCATGGTCAAACTCTGTTACACCTTTTACATAGGCAGGAATTTGTCCATCAAAGTACTTGTTAATCATAGAAACCGTACGGTTGAGGAGGTTTCCAAGGTCATTGGCCAATTCGTAGTTGATACGGCCTACATAGTCTTCCGGAGTAAAGGTTCCGTCTGAACCAACTGGAAGGCTACGCATGAGGTAGTAACGAAGTGGATCTAGTCCAAAACGCTCTATCAACATTTCAGGATAGACAACATTCCCTTTAGATTTAGACATCTTTCCGTCTTTCATGACAAACCAACCATGACCAATCAAACGTTCTGGCAATTTGATATCCAACATCATAAGAAGGATTGGCCAGTAGATTGAGTGAAAACGAAGGATGTCTTTTCCAACCATATGGAAGACTGTTCCGTTCCAGAACTTGTCAAAGTTAGCGTGTTCGTCTTGATCGTAGCCAAGAGCTGTCACATAGTTGAGCAGAGCATCAAACCAAACGTAGACAACGTGTTTAGGATTAGATGGTACCGGAACACCCCATGTAAAGGTTGTGCGAGAAACTGCCAAATCCTCTAAACCTGGCTCGATAAAGTTGCGAAGCATTTCATTCAGACGACCATCTGGAGTGATAAATTCAGGATGAGCTTTGAAAAATTCTACCAGACGATCTTGGTACTTGCTAAGACGAAGGAAATAAGACTCTTCAGATACCCATTCCACTTCGTGACCTGATGGAGCAATACCACCAGTTACATTTCCAGCTTCGTCACGGAAAACTTCTGCAAGCTGGCTTTCTGTAAAGAATTCCTCATCTGAAACTGAATACCAACCAGAATATTCACCCAAATAGATGTCATCTTGAGCAAGCAATCGTTCAAAGACTTGCGCCACTACTTTTTCATGGTAGTCATCAGTTGTGCGAATAAACTTATCGTATGAGATATCGAGTAATTGCCAGAGTTCTTTGACTCCAACCGCCATACCGTCGACATAAGCTTGAGGTGTGATGCCAGCTTCTTCTGCTTTTTGTTGAATCTTTTGACCATGCTCATCAAGACCTGTCAAATAAAAGACATCGTAGCCCATCAAGCGTTTGTAACGTGCTAGGACATCACAGGCGATTGTTGTGTAGGCAGATCCGATATGAAGTTTACCAGATGGATAGTAAATCGGTGTTGTAATATAAAAATTCTTTTCAGACATAATATTTCCTTTCCAGGCTAATGAAACCTGTTTTTCTAACACTTCATTATACCATATTTTTAGTGATTTTCGATAGAGAAATCCATACAAAAACAAGATAGACGAGTGTCCATCTTGTTGATTCTATTCATAACGAAGAGCTTCAATTGGATCAAGTTTCGATGCCTTGTTGGCTGGCAAAACACCAAAAATCATACCAACGCTAGCCGAAACTGCAAGACTAAATAGGGCAACCGGGATTGACACTCCTACTTCTATACCCGCAATCAATCCTTGCAAGAGTAGACCAGCTATAGCTGTTAAGCCTGTCGCAATGGTTAGACCAATAACTCCGCCTAGCAAAGTCAAAATCATGGATTCAATCAAAAACTGAATTAAAATATTGGCACGCGTTGCACCCAAAGCCTTACGGAGACCAATCTCACGCGTACGCTCCGTCACCGAAACCAGCATGATGTTCATAACACCAGTCCCACCAACAAAGAGGGAAATCCCCGCAATGGCACTAATAATCGTAGTTATAAAGCCGAACATTTGTTGAACTTCGTTGAAGGCTTCTGTTGCATCTGCTACCTGATACTCCCCTTGTTGGAGACCAGCAATCTCCGTCATTCTTCTTGCCAACTCTGGCCCCAAAGTCTGGCTCAAGCTGGTATCATTAACACGAAAGACAATATTTGAAATCTCGTCTGTGTTAAAATTGACCGCAAGAGAAATATTAGTCGTAATTGGTAGTCCTCCGACTCCAAAGGTTTTTGCAGCCTTAGCTTCTTTACTTTCATAGACACCAATAACACGGTAGCTGATTTCATTTACTTCAACAATCTGATTGAGTGCATCTTTTGCTGAACCAAAAAGGCTCTTGGCTAGTTCATCATCTAGGATAATCACACTTGCAAAATCTTTATAATCTTGCTCTCTAAGACCACGACCTTCAATGATTTCATTTTCGACCGCATCCATATAAGTGACATTTCCACCTGTCATGTTAGCGTGTTCGACCTTTTTATCCTTATAGGTTAAGGTAACATTCGTCGAGTTGGTTAAATAGTAGCTATCCACTCCCTTGAGATTAGCAGCTTCCTTGACCCAAGCTTCTTGAGGTTTTGGTGGTTCAACAAAAACTTCCTCTTCTTTCCCAGAAACTGTCAAAGCTGATTGTTTTTGGGTAAAAGAACCATCTTTACTTTTAATTGGCGAGAAAAAAACATGAATATTCTTCTGTGACTTGGTCATGGTTTTATTGACCTGACGAGACATGGAATCACCTAGAGCCATAATCACAACAACTGAGGAAACACCGATAACAATCCCAATCATAGTGAGAAAAGAACGCATCTTGTGGGCCATAATGGATGAAAAGGCAAATTTCAGATTCTGCATCTTAGTTTTCCTCCTTTTCTAACTGAGCACTATCAGATGAAATAACTCCATCGCGAATGACAATCTGACGTTTAGCATAGGCAGCAATCTCAGGCTCATGCGTTACCATGATAATGGTTTTTCCTTCTTTGTTCAAGTCAACCAATAGTTGCATAATTTGATTTCCTGTTTTGGTATCCAAGGCTCCTGTCGGTTCGTCTGCTAAGATAATAGAAGGATTGTTTACCAAGGCACGCGCAATAGCCACACGTTGCTTTTGACCACCAGATAATTCCGAAGGCAAATGGTGACTACGTTCAGTCAATTCAACCTTATCTAGATATTCCTCAGCTAACTTGCGCCGTTTTGAAGCTGAAACTCCTGCGTAAATCAAGGGTAATTCTACATTTTGCAGAGCATTAAGTTTGGATAGAAGAAAGAACTGTTGAAAAACAAATCCAATCTCTTGATTTCGAACTTTGGCTAGTTGTTTTTCACCAAGTCCAGCCACTTCTTGGCCTTCAAGATAATACTCTCCACTGGTTGGTGTATCCAACATCCCAATGGTGTTCATGAGGGTTGACTTACCTGAACCGGATGGTCCCATGATGGCAACAAATTCACCCTCATTCACTTCTAGGTTGATATTTTTGAGAACCTGCAGTTCTTGGTCACCATTACGGTAGCTTCTGCAGATATTTTTTAGACTAATTAGTTGCTTCATCAGACTTCACCTCTTTTCCTTCCTCTAGAGAAGACGTTGGGTTACTGATGACCTTGACTCCATTTGTCAGACCTGAAGTGATTTCTTGGTTGTCTGCATCAGCATTTCCCAAACCAACTTCCACTTTCTTGGCCTTTTTCTGCTCGTCAAGCACCCAGACATAGTTCTTATCATTTTCAGTCACAATACTTGTTAGAGGAACCAAAATGGCTTTACTCTTATTCTTGACCTCAACACTTACTGAGAATCCTTGTTTCAAATCACCGATTTCACTTGTAACATCGATAGTATATGGATATTTAGAACCAGAATTACCACCTGCTGCGGCAGTAGCTGCACTTGCCGCTTCACCATTGTTTTTAGGGTAGTCAGAAATGTAGCTAATCTTACCAGTCCAGCTCTTATCTTGGTAAACTTTAGAAGTAAAGGTTACTTCTTGTCCTACAGAGAGGTTGGCAAGGTTATATTCAGATAGTTCCCCCTTAACTTGCAAGTTTTCATTGCTAACGACATGAACTACCACCTGGCTAGCTCCAGTTGGAGATTTAGAAACATTACGGTTGACTTCGACCACAGTTCCCTCTAGGGTACTGAGAACCGTCATTGCATCCAACTGACTTTGAGCCTTGCTTAATTGTGCCGCTGCATCTGCACGGGCATCACGGGCATCACCCAATTGAGCATCAATAGAGGATACTGAATTTCCTGCGACTGGAGTTGGAGTTTGTGCCGCAGCTCCTTCGACTCCTGCTGGTGTTGGCAACTGTGGAGCCGGAGCTGAAGCGGCTTCATTCCGTGCTTGATTGAGTTCATTGATATGACGATCTGCCTTCGCAACTGCTCGACTAGCTGAATCATAGGCCGCCTGGGCTTCTGAACTACTGTACTTGACTAAAGCCTGCCCTTCACTAACCTTATCCCCCACAGAAACAAGGATTTCATCTAAATCTCCCTTACTAGCATCAAAATAAACATATTGTTCATTTTTTGCCGTTACTGTCCCTGATAATAAAACAGAGGATGCAACGCTTCCTTCTTTAGCAACAACCAGATGAGTAGCCTCATCTTTTACAGCGGTCTGAGAAGGTTGTCTAAAAAGCAAAATGCCCCCAGCCCCCAATACAACAACACTTGCAGCACCGATTGCTGCATACAATTGCCACTTTTTAGCCTTACGATTCTTTTTCATAATGAAACTCCTTTTTTGATTTAAAGTCCTTAACAATATTATACAAAAATTACCAAATACAAACAATAACAATTCAGAACGAAATAATGACATTTCAGGATTCACTTATTGTTCGGAAATTTTTATCTCTATTGTACTAGTTATATAATACACTTTATTTTTCTTTTTTGCAAGCCTTTTCTTTAATTTTTTTGAACGTAGCAGATTTTTGCAATCACATCAAAAAAAAGATAGAATATGACTATCAAAAAATGACACTCTACTATTTAAAAGAGTACAAAGGAGTTTTCAATGAGAGAATATGATATCATTGCTATCGGTGGAGGTAGCGGAGGAATTGCTACCATGAATCGTGCTGGTGAACATGGAGCCAAAGCTGCCGTTATTGAGGAAAAGAAATTAGGTGGAACCTGTGTCAACGTCGGTTGTGTTCCTAAGAAAATCATGTGGTACGGAGCACAAATTGCTGAGACTTTCCATCAATTTGGAGAAGACTACGGTTTTAAAACTACTGATCTTAACTTTGACTTTGCAACCCTACGTCGCAATCGTGAAGCTTACATTGATCGCGCTCGTTCTTCTTATGATGGCAGTTTTAAACGCAACGGTGTAGACTTGATTGAAGGACATGCTGAATTTGTAGATTCTCATACTGTCAGCGTAAATGGTGAACTCATTCGTGCTAAACATATCGTGATTGCTACTGGTGCCCATCCAAGTATTCCTAATATTCCTGGTGCAGAACTAGGTGGCTCTTCTGATGATGTATTTGCTTGGGAAGAATTGCCAGAGTCAGTTGCCATTCTAGGTGCTGGTTATATTGCCGTTGAATTGGCTGGAGTACTCCACACTTTTGGTGTCAAGACAGACCTCTTTGTTCGTCGCGATCGTCCTTTACGTGGTTTTGATTCTTACATCGTTGAAGGTTTGGTAAAGGAAATGGAAAGAACAAACTTGCCACTTCATACTCACAAAGTCCCTGCCAAGTTAGAAAAAACTGCTGAGGGCATTACCATTCATTTCGAAGATGGTACTAGTCACACAGCTAGCCAAGTTATCTGGGCTACAGGTCGCCGTCCAAACGTTAAGAGCTTGCAACTTGAAAAAGCTGGAGTAACTCTGAATGAACGTGGCTTTATCCAAGTGGATAAATACCAAAATACTGTTGTTGAAGGAATCTACGCTCTAGGTGATGTAACAGGTGAAAAAGAACTAACTCCAGTTGCTATCAAAGCTGGACGTACTTTGTCTGAACGTCTCTTTAACGGAAAAACAACTGCAAAAATGGACTACTCAACTATTCCAACTGTTGTCTTTTCACACCCTGCTATCGGAACTGTTGGCTTGACAGAAGAGCAAGCTATTAAAGAATACGGTCAAGACCAAATCAAGGTTTACAAATCAAGCTTTACGTCTATGTACTCTGCTTGCACTTGCAACCGTCAAGAAACTCGTTTCAAATTGATCACAGCTGGTTCAGAAGAAAAAGTTGTCGGACTTCATGGAATTGGATACGGTGTTGATGAAATGATTCAAGGATTTGCTGTTGCTATCAAAATGGGAGCAACCAAAGCAGACTTTGATGCAACTGTGGCGATTCACCCAACTGCATCCGAAGAATTTGTAACTATGCGTTAATCGAAGCAAAAGAAGCTGATACAAATGTGTCTGCTTCTTTTTTGATGATTTACAATCGATGAAAACAACTTACCCAGTAAGCAAAATCGGCCGTTACAGTTTTTGTTACCTTGAATTTATAAATAGGTTGACAATAATTACTCTACGAGTATAATAGTTACTATACATCAGAAAAGAGGTTAACTATTTTGAAAAAAGCTCACGTTTATGCCATCCCTGCTATTGGTGCTGCTCTCATTGCTGTTTTAGCACAAATCAGTATTCCAATTGGACCTGTCCCCTTCACTCTGCAAAACTTTGCAATCGGCTTGATTGCTACTGTCTTTAGACCGAGGGAGGCTGTACTTTCTGTTGGACTCTATCTTCTTCTAGGTGCTATCGGTCTTCCTGTCTTTGCAGGAGGTGGAGCTGGTTTTCAGGCTTTAGTTGGTCCTACTGCAGGCTATCTTTGGTTTTATCTTGTTTATTCTGGACTTACCTCTTCTCTAACTAACAGTGATAGTGGTTTTGTCAGAATTTTTCTAGCAAATCTCTTGGGAGATACACTTGTTTTTGTCGGTGGGATCCTCAGCTTGCATTTCCTAGCTGGAATGGCATTTGAAAAAGCTCTTATTGTGGGGGTCATTCCCTTTATCATTCCAGATCTTGGTAAACTTCTGGCTATTAGTTTTATTAGTCGTCCCCTACTTCAACGCCTTAAAAATCAGGCTTACTTTGCTAACTAAAAAAGGATATCGAGTTGTCATGACTCAATATCCTTTTCTTTCATTTTGAAAACTTAGTTGCCTTTAAAAGCATCCACCATTGTTTGAAATTCTTCATTAGAGAGAGTAATTCCTTTACCCATTTTAGTATGATCTGGACTCCAAGCACGAATATCAAACTTTGCAGGAGCACCATTAAAGCTCACACGGTTGATTTCCTTAGTCCAACCTTTTTCGTTTTCAGAAAGAGTCAACAAGTGCTCTTCGATTTTAAAAGTAAATTCTGCCATTTTCTTCTCCTTTTTTAGCTTTCATTTGATTATTCGTAAAATCTTGTAGATTTTAGGAAAATTTTATATAATATTGATATAAAAGAAGGGAGGCCAATATGAGACATAAATTCCAGCAAGTTCTAGATAAAATACATGACTTTTTAAATGGACATGACCAACCTGACCAGACTGAAAGTAACTCCCTTACAGCCACTATTGAAGAGGCTATCCAGAAACAAACCGCTGTTCACCTTATCTTGTCTGAGACAAGTTTTACAGGTGACATCATCAAATACGATCAGCAACGCCAGCAAATTATCGTGAAAAATTTTGCCAAAAATATGAGCCGTATTATCCGCATAAGCGATATTCAACGCCTACGATTTGTCCCTTCCACCGTCCAAACAGCCCAAAAAAATAGATTTAAGAAAGAGTGAGATGTAGTTGATTCATCCCACTCTTTTTTCTTAGCGAACTTGTTCAAAATGTAAATGAACCGCGATATGATCTCCATAACCACTTCTTTCCAAGTCACGTTGTAGACGATAGGAAATGTAGTGTTCTGCGATGGTAATGTAACCTGCTCCCAGTAAACGATGTTCAACCAAAGACTGAATCATGCTGATAGTGGCACGTTCTACCTTGGCTTCCTCCAAGTCCAAAACCACTTTCTTAGTGACTTGTGCAAGGTTTTGACGCAAATCATCTGTCAATACATAGACAGTCTGAGCTGCCTTTAAGATAGCTTGGTAAATCTTATCTGGATTAAATTCAGCAATTTCACCATCACGTTTGATTACTTGCATAGGTTTCTCCTTTATTCTTTGTTTTCTTTGATTTCTGCCAACATTTTTTCTTCTTCTGCTGTCAGTTGATAATTTTCTAACAAATCAGGTCTGCGCTCGTAGGTTTTCTTTAAGCTCTCATACAATCGCCACTGACGAATCTTTTCATGGTGCCCGCTCATCAATACATCTGGTACAACCATACCTCGATAATCATAGGGACGTGTGTACTGAGGATATTCAAGAAGGCCAGAAGAAAAACTATCATCTTGATGGCTAGACTCCTTGCCAATTACTTCTGGAATCAGGCGAACTGTAGCATCAATCATGGTCATAGCCGCCAATTCTCCTCCAGTAAGGACATAATCCCCCAAGGAAATCTCATCTGTCACCAAGGTCTTAATGCGCTCATCATAGCCCTCATAGTGACCGCAGATAAAGATAAGTTCTTCCTCTTGAGCCAAATCCTCAGCATAAGCCTGATCAAACTGCTTCCCAGCTGGGTCTAGGAGAATGACGCGAGGATTTTTCTTTTCAATAGCATCAAAGGCATCGAAAATAGGTTGGGCTCGGAGCAACATACCCTGACCACCTCCATATGGTTCATCATCGACGTGACGAGCCTTTTCAGCATTTTCTCGGAAATTATGATACTGGATATCCAAGAGACCTTTTTCACGAGCCTTTCCAACGATTGAGTGCTCTAGCGGAGAAAACATCTCTGGAAAGAGGGTTAAAATATCAATCTTCATCGTCTAACCCTTCTAAGATTTCCACATCGACGCGGTTATTCGGAATATCAACATTGAGAATGACTGGTGGGATATAAGGCAATAACAAATCACGCTTGCCTTTCCGTTTGACCACCCAGACATCGTTAGCACCTGGTTGTAGGATTTCCTTGATGGTTCCGACCAAGTTATCACCCTCGTAGACTTCCAAACCGATAATCTCGTGATAGTAGAATTCACCATCATCTAGATCGTCCAAATCTTCCTCAGCAACCTTGAGACTGTATCCTTTGTACTTTTCGATAGCGTTGATATGGTACATATCTTTGAATTTAATGATGTCAAAGTTCTTCTGTTTTCGGTGGCTAGCAATAGTCACTGTTTGGACAAACTGATCTTTTTCATCAAACAAAGCCAGCTCAGCCCCTTTTTTAAACCGTTCTTCTGCAAAATCCGTCACAGACAAGACTCGCATCTCACCCTGTAACCCCTGCGTATTGACGATTTTCCCAACATTAAAGTAGTTCATCTTGTCTCCTGTAGTCTATTTATTTCCATCTTATTCTGACAATTCTCGAATAATAGTCACAATTTTTTCTGATTCTGACCATTGTAAATAATGGTGATTCCCTCCTAAAATGAGTTTAGTATTGGAAGTCCAATATTCTGATTCTCTGTACTCTTTTTCTCTATAAGCCTGACAAAAAATAAATACAGGGACATGAGATTCTATCGACAAATTCTCAAAATCTTCCTCAGTAATCTCTCCAGATATCTGAAATTCTGAATCTTGATTTTGCAACTCTGAACCTTTTTCTTGCATTATTTCCCAGATTTCTTTATTGATTTCAGGGCTAAATGTGGCTTGAGTTAAGCTCTTAAAATAAAGTTCAGGACCACACTCCTCAATCAGCATCATCTGCTCTTCCATTTCTGGATAAGGATTTTCTGAAAAATCAGCAAACATGACTTTTTTAGTTGTCGGTTCAATTGCTACTAAAGCCTGACACTTAATTGGTTTCTTGAGCAACTTGCAAGCTAAAATTCCACTCAAACTATGTGCACAAAGTATATATTCAGAAATCGCCAATTCTTCAAGTACTTCATAAACCGCATCTGCAAGATTATCCAGATTTTTTCCAGCTTGGTCATGAATCGGACTTCTACCTGTGTTTGGAAAATCAATTGTCAAATAACCAATTGTGGGAGGAAGTTTTTCAAGTATAAGTGAAAAATTTTCATAACTTGGTAGCAAACCTGCGCCACTTAAACAAACTAGCATTTTCTTTTGCTTTTGATAAGTAACAGAGAGACTACCAATTTCTGTAGATACTTCAATCCTCTTCATAAAGAAACCCACTCGTTCTATATAATGAATTATTAAAAATCCTTATCCTTTATTTTAACACGTTCCAAGGATTTTCTCAAGTTGGAGGAAGAGGACATCAACTCTCGTCCCCCTTCAAAAATCCTTCCAAATCACGTTCATGTTGGTACTTAATAGATGCAGTTTTGTCTTTCTCAAAGATGGTTTTAGTTAGGTCAATATGGTTGATAGCTGCGATTGCGACGGTGTAGTGAATGATATCAGCCAGTTCTTTTGCTAGCTCCTCGTTCGAGACTTGAACTCTCTCTTTTCGACCAGAGCGACCATTCAAAACTTCGGCTACTTCTCCGACTTCCTCCACTAGCTTGATAAAAAGACCTTCCTCAGTCCGAGACTGCTGGTAATGTTCGAGTAAGTAGTCTTGTAATTGTCTAAACGTTAAATCCTTCATATCCTGCTCCTTGCAAAAAAAGCGAGACATTCGTCCCGCCCTTCTTATTTTTCGTCAATAACGATTCTTACTTTTTTGTCTTCAGTTGGGACAGAGTAGACAATCGTTCTTATCGCAGAAATAGTGCGACCCTTACGACCGATTACACGACCCACATCGCTTTGATCAAGATCCAAATGATATTCCAAAAACTCTGGTGTATCTTCAATCTTGATAGTTAAGGCATCTGGTTGTGAAATCAAGGGTTTCACAATCGCAATAATGAGATTTTCAATCGTATCCATCTGTCAACCTACTTTAAATTTATTTTGAGAATTTAGAATCGTGGAATTTCTTCAATACACCTTCTTTTGAAAGGATGTTGCGAACTGTATCTGAAGGTTGAGCTCCATCAGCCAACCATGCAAGAACGCGGTCTTCTTTCAAAGTTACTTGGTTTTCAGCAACAAGTGGGTTGTAAGTTCCAACTGTTTCGATGAAACGTCCGTCACGTGGTGAACGTGAATCTGCTACGTTGATACGGTAGAAAGGTTTTTTCTTAGAACCCATACGAGTCAAACGGATTTTAACTGCCATTTTTAAAGTCTCTTTTCTTATTTTTTATTTCGGTGAAATAGCTGAGCTATTTATCACATGTTCTATTATAGCAGATTTCTGGCAGGTGTCAAGAAAAAAACTTGACAGACTATAAAATTTTTAAACCATTTAGAAATTTGTTAGAAGTAGGAAATAAATGTTTGAAAGAAGCTATCCGTGAATACTATTTTATACTCAATGAAAATCAAAGAGCAAACTAGGAAGCTAGCCGCAGGCTGTACTTGAGTACGGCAAGGTAAAGCTGACGTAGTTTGAATTTGATTTTCGAAGAGTATTAGAAACATTTTATAAAGACCATCAAGTCAAACCCTTCATATCGCCTGAACGAGATTTGGATACTTGGCTCCTAAATTCTAAGCCCGTTCCCAAACGAAATATCAAGGATTTTAAGAATGATATCTACTAATTAATTTATAAAATATGAATTAATAGATTCTAAATGGGGGAATAATTTAGTTCTGTAAAAATTAACTTCTACACCTATAACGCTTATTCTGACAGACTTTATAATAGTCTAAAAAAGTAGAGATTCATAGAGTATCTAGATTTTCCAAAAATTTTTTATCATCAAATATTACTAACGAAACTATCCAAACCAAATCCGATGCATTGCTTCAAAGAATTTGTTAGTTGTTTGACTATCAAGGGCTTTTATTAAAAAATTTTTTCAAATAACTGCCATCTTGGCACATAAATTCTTGCTTTCTAAATTTAAATGTGATATATTTATAACATAAAATTTAAGTGTGATATATTTATAACACAAAAAAGGAGTCTATCATGAAAAAAAGTCAAAAAATGCGTGGCCTCATTGCAATGATTGCCGTAGCTCTCTTTATTGATTTTATTGTTTTATTTGGTTCTAATCTTAGTTGGGGACCCAAGTTAGTTATTACTGGTATTTCAGTGTCAGGTCAAATTGTAGCTATTTGTAGCTGGCTACATAAGAGTCAGAAAGGTAAGGGAAAGACTATTTTTGACTTGTCTGCTAAGCTTTACACGATACTTTTTTTTGCAGCAAGCATTTTTTATACAGTAGGGATTTGGGTTGCGACCCCAAGCGTAAGTTCTGGTATTAAAGAATGGATTTTGGGAATTGGCCTCGTTATTGAAGTGATTGTATTTGGTTTTTTCTGTTTGAAAAATGTCAAGGAAACTCCGGACGAACGCTTTTATGCTAATTTAGCCAAGGCAGCTAGCTTGATGTTTGTTTTTATACTAGGCGCACTGATGATCCTAGCAGTTATCATTGGGTATATGGGGTCTCTCACTCTTTACATGGGACAGATATTTATTAGCATAGCTGTCTTAATTTTCATCTTTTCGGTTGTCTATATTATCTTGGAACGTAGAGGATAAACATGGCCAAAGAAAGCAAGATTATTACTAATCTCAAATCTGTTCGTGAGTCCACAGGCATGACCCAGCAGGAATTAGCCGACCTCATCGGCATGCGACGCGAGACAATTCTGCACTTGGAAAATAACCGTTACAACCCTTCGCTGGAAATGGCTCTTAAAATTGCTCAAGTTTTTAATATGAAAGTAGAAGACCTCTTTGAACTCAGACAGAAAGAGGAAGCATAATTCTTTTCGAGACCTAGTATTAAGTTCATTGATTAATTAGGAATTGAAGCCAAAAGAAAAATCTCTAATCAAGTAATTTTGGGTTGGATTCCTCTTAAACTACCTTGTCACTAACATTTGAAATCCACTTCCTTTTAGGGTACAATGGTAGAAATAAATTTTTGAGAGGAATAGAATGAAAAAACTAGCAACCCTTCTTTTACTGTCCACCGTAGCTCTAGCTGGATGTAGCAGCATCCAACGCAGTCTGCGTGGTGATGACTATGTTGATTCCAGTCTTGCTGCTGAAGAAAGTTCCAAAGCAGCTGCCCAATCTGCTAAGGAGTTAAACGATGCTTTAACAAACGAAAACGCCAATTTCCCGCAACTATCTAAAGAAGTTGCTGAAGACGAGGCTGAAGTGATTCTACACACAAGTCAAGGAGATATCCGTATCAAACTATTCCCTAAACTCGCTCCTCTAGCGGTTGAAAACTTCCTCACTCACGCCAAAGAAGGCTACTATAACGGCATTACCTTCCACCGTGTCATCGATGGCTTCATGGTTCAAACTGGAGATCCAAAAGGGGACGGTACAGGTGGTCAGTCCATCTGGCATGACAAGGATAAGACTAAAGACAAGGGAACTGGTTTCAAAAACGAGATTACTCCTTATCTATATAACATCCGTGGTGCTCTTTCTATGGCTAATACTGGTCAACCAAACACCAATGGTAGCCAGTTCTTCATCAACCAAAACTCTACAGATACCTCTGCTAAACTCCCTACAAGCAAGTATCCAAAGAAAATTATCGAAGCCTATAAAGAAGGGGGAAACCCTAGTCTAGATGGCAAACACCCAGTCTTTGGTCAAGTGATTGACGGTATGGATGTTGTAGATAAAATTGCTAAAGCCGAAAAAGATGAAAAAGACAAGCCAACTACTGCTATCACAATCGATAGCATCGAAGTGGTGAAAGATTACAATTTTAAATCTTAAAAACCAAAAAAATACAGTATCCACATTCGGTACTGTATTTCTTTTACTCTCATTCTTAAGTTAAATTATTAAAATCCCAGATTTGGTCCATCCAACCTTCATAAAAGTCTGGTTCGTGACAGACCATAAGGATAGATCCTTTGTATTCTTTAAGAGCGCGTTTGAGTTCATCCTTGGCATCCACATCCAAGTGGTTGGTCGGCTCGTCCAGCACTAAAACATTGTTTTCACGATTCATCAAGAGACAGAAACGAACCTTGGCTTGTTCCCCACCTGACAAGACCTGAATTTGGCTTTCAATATGCTTGGTTGTCAAACCACAACGGGCAAGGGCTGCACGAACTTCTGCTTGGTTGAGTGCAGGAAAGGCATTCCAGACAGCTTCAAGTGGTGTTTGACGATTGCCACCTTCTACTTCCTGTTCAAAGTAACCAAGTTCTAGGTAATCACCTCGTTCAACTTCCCCAGCAATTGGCGGAATAATCCCCAAGAGACTCTTCAAGAGAGTTGTTTTCCCGATACCATTAGCACCGATAATGGCAACCTTTTGATTGCGCTCAAAGGTAAGATTTAAAGGCTTAGTCAGAGGACGGTCGTAACCAATCTGCAAATCCTTGGCTTGGAAGATAAAGCGCCCTGGCGTACGAGCTGATTTGAAATCAAAGGATGGTTTTGGTTTCTCACTTTGGAGTTCGATAATATCCATCTTATCCAATTTCTTCTGACGAGACATGGCCATGTTTCGTGTTGCAACACGCGCTTTGTTCCGAGCAACAAAGTCCTTGAGGTCGGCAATCTCTTTCTGCTGACGTTCGTAGGCCGCCTCCAGCTGGGATTTCTTCATGGCATAGACTTCTTGGAACTGGTAGTAGTCACCAGAGTAACGCGTCAGCTGTTGATTTTCCACATGATAGACAATATTAATCACATCGTTCAGGAATGGGATATCATGTGAAATAAGGACAAATGCATTCTCATAGTTCTGGAGATAGCGCTTGAGCCAGTCAATATGCTCAGCATCCAAGTAGTTGGTCGGCTCGTCCAAAAGCAATATATCTGGCTTTTCAAGGAGAAGCTTAGCCAAAAGCACCTTGGTTCTTTGCCCACCTGACAAAGAAGTTACATCCGTATCCATTCCAAAGTCCATGACACCAAGGGCACGCGCCACTTCGTCAATCTTAGCATCCAAGGTATAGAAATCACGACTCTCCAAACGGTCTTGAAGTTCTCCAACTTCTTCCATAAGTGCATCAACATCCGCTCCGTCTTCAGCCATTTCCATATAAAGGTCATTGATTCGGACTTCTGCTTTAAACAGCTCATCAAAAGCTGTACGGAGCACATCACGCACCGACTGCCCTTCAGCAAGGACAGAGTGCTGGTCCAAATAACCAGCAGTCACATATTTAGACCATTCGACTTTCCCTTCATCTGGCAACATCTTACCAGTTACAATGCTCATAAAGGTTGATTTTCCTTCACCATTAGCACCGACCAGACCGATATGTTCTCCCTTGAGGAGACGGAAGGATACATCTTCAAAAATTGCACGGTCACCAAAACCGTGACTCAGATTTTTAACTTCTAAAATACTCATTTTAATTCCTTATCTTGTTTTTATGTAGTTGTTTATAGAGGAGCCAAGCCAGATAGCCACCCAAGGTATTGGTCCACAAATCATCAATCTCAAAGACGCGATTGAAATCAAAGAAAAGGTCCAAGACTAACTGCGTACACTCGATTCCAAGACTCACTAGAAAACTGAAAAGAAGAACTCTTTTTGTTTTCCTTAAGTTTGGAAAGAGATAAAGGAGTTGGAAGACCAGAGGAAAAAGCAAGAAGACATTGAGGATATTTTGTAAAAAAATCCAATATAATTGTCCCATATCACTCACTTCACCCAGTTTCCAGAAAGAATTGAAAGGAGTCAAAAGAAAAACCAGGCGTCCAAGATGCTGAATACCTGGAGTTTCCACTCCCACGGGAGAATGTTCTTGAGGAGTAAAACAAAAGTAGACGATACAAATGCTATAGAAAATAACTCCCCAGACTAAAATATGATTATGAGTTTTCTTCATCATTACGGATTGACTGCTGCGACTGCTTTCTGGCGGTCACGTTTCATTGTATTAGAACGCAATTGTCCACAAGCTGCATCAATATCAGTACCATGCTCTTGACGAACAACACAGTTAACCCCTTTTTTCTTAAGAGTATCATAGAAGGCCATGACGCGCTCTTTGGGACTACGGCTATATTGGTCATGCTCACTAACTGGGTTATAAGGAATCAAGTTTACATAAGACAATTTCTTGATGTTCTTGAGCAATTCAGCCAATTCCAAGGCTTGTTCTACACCATCGTTAACTTCATTAAGCATGATATACTCAAAAGTCACACGACGATTAGTTGTCTCAATGTAGTACTCAATAGCAGCAAAGAGTTTTTCAATCGGAAAGGCACGGTTAATCTTCATGATGCTTGAGCGCAGTTCATTATTAGGTGCATGAAGGGAAACAGCAAGATTGACCTGAACTCCTTCATTAGCAAAATCACGAATTTTATGGGCCAAACCTGAAGTTGAAACCGTAATGTGACGAGCACCGATGGCCATTCCCTTGTCATCATTGATAGTACGAACGAAATTCAAGACATTGTTGTAGTTATCAAAGGGCTCACCGATTCCCATGACAACGATATGGCTGACGCGTTCGTCCTGACCACGCTCATCGAAGTATTTCTGAACCAGCATGATCTGCGCTACGATTTCCCCATTATTGAGGTCGCGTTGTTTCTTAATCAAACCAGAGGCACAGAAGGTACAACCGATATTACAGCCGACCTGAGTCGTCACACAGACTGACAAACCATAGTGTTGACGCATGAGTACAGTCTCGATCAACATACCATCAGGCAACTCAAAGAGATATTTGACAGTCCCATCAGCAGACTCTTGAACAATACGTTGTTTCAAGGGATTGACCACAAACTGGTCATTAAGCTTCGCAATCAAATCCTTAGAAAGGTTGGTCATTTCTTCAAATGACTGGACACGTTTACGGTAAAGCCATTCCCAGATTTGGTCTGCACGGAATTTCTTTTCTCCCTGCTCCAAAACCCATTCCTGCATGGTTTGACGTGTTAAACTATAAATTGACGGTTTCATTTCTTCTCCTTATTCTCTACTCACTTCTGACGAATGACAAAATGACGTTGCCCCTTGTCCTCTTTCTGAGAATGCTGGTCTTTCTGACGACGTCTATTTTTCTTATCTGCATTCGGTTTTCGTTTGGTTTGAGTCGGCTTCTTTCCTTTTCTAGAAGGCAGTTCTTCTTCCTTCTTACGCATTTTCTTGTCAAATGATGCTCGCTTAGGGGCTTCATTTTCTAAGACAAAATAGGCACAACCATAACTACAATACTCTAAAAGGTAGTCTTGTAAACGACTGATTTTTTCAAGTTTTTCTTCTGTTCGATCATCCTTGTAAAAACCTCGAAGGCGAAGCTGTTCGTTGCTCCAGTCTCCCACGATATAATCAAACTTTGTTAAGACTTCTGAAAAACGCTGATTAAAAGCCGTCACATCGAAGGCATCCTTGATATTTTCCACCAAGGAAAAAGCTATCCCTTCCGTTTCTACCTTGTCCCCGTGTAAATGGAACTCAGGACCAGGAAACTTGTTATAGTTGTATAATTCAGGTGCAATTTCTTTTCGCATAGATATCCTTTTTCCACGATTACTTAATACTTTATTCTACCATAATTTCTAGCAGTTAGCACGTTTCTCATAAAAATGAAAAAAGTCTGACGATTTTGTCAGACCAAAATAATATAACCTTAAAAAGAGAAGAACAATTCTTCCCTCCATATATCATATCATTATTTAGCAGCTGCGTACAATTCATCTACTTTGTTCCAGTTGATCACTGAGAAGAAAGCTTTGATGTAGTCAGGACGCACGTTGCGGTATTTCACGTAGTAAGCATGCTCCCAAACGTCCAAGCCCAAGATTGGTTTTTTGCCTTCTGAGATTGGTGTGTCTTGGTTTGCTGTTGAAGTCACTTCAAGTTTACCTTCTTTGTTAACAACCAACCATGCCCATCCTGAACCGAAACGAGTTGTTGCTGCTGCAGTGAAGGCTGCTTGGAATTCTTCAAATGAACCAAATGTTGCATCGATTGCTGCTGCAAGTTCTGCTGATGGAGCTGTTTTTTCAGGAGTCATCAATTCCCAGAAAAGAGCGTGGTTCAAGTGTCCGCCACCGTTGTTGATAAGTGCTTGACGGATATCAGCTGGAATAGATTCTACATCAGCAAGCAAGGCTTCAAGGTCTTCATCGATTTCAGGGTGTTTTTCTAGAGCTGCATTGGCATTGTTGACATAAGTTTGATGGTGTTTGTCATGGTGCAAGTGCATTGTTTCCGCATCGATGTATGGTTCCAAAGCGTCGTATGCATATGGAAGATCTGGTAAGATAATAGCCATCTGTAATACCTCTTTTTCTTTCTATATGAAAATGATAACGCAAACATTCACTTTTTTCAAGTTTTTTGCTTATAGATAAGGAAATCAGCAAGAAACCCACGACAAGATAATCCTGACGCGGGTTAAAAAAATTTTTCAGATAGGATTAATTTACCTGACTAGCAATCTGCAAGAGTGCCTTTTCAAAAAGGAAACTCTTTTCATAAAGACCTGTCTTAATCTGATAGTCTGTCTCAATCAAATAAGAAATAGCTTGCTTCAAAAAGCTCAAGGAAAGTCCTCGTGAATCCCTCAGCGCAAACTTGATTTGATAGGGATTAGGATTGCGTCCGAGAAAACTTCCTAGACTACTTGCAATCTGCGATTCTGTTTGCCCAGACTCCGACAAAATTTTCACCTGAGTAAAAGTCCGAAATTGTCCTAGCATGACTGCAATCAACTTGATTTCATCTTCACCTTGCAAGGTCAAATCTCTAACCAAATCGCGCGCCTGGTCCATCTTTTTAGTCAGAATAAACTGAGTTAAATCAAAAATATTGTCCTGCAAGGTCTTGGGAATTGCGTTAACAATATCCTCTTCCTCGATAACAGAGTCTTCCTTATAGGACTGTAAAAAGAGGAGATTTTTCTGGATTTCGCTAAATTGAAAACCAGATTTGATAAGTAGATTTTCAAAGGATTGCCCCACAAACTGCAGGCCTTGTTTCTGACTCCACTTTTGGAAATACTGGCGCAATTCTTGTTCTTTGGCTTCTACTGCATCAAAGACCTTGGCATCACGCTTAAGTAATTTTACCAGCCGTCTTTTGCTATCCAGCTTTCCTTCTGCAAAGATTATCAACTTGGTTGTTGGTGAAGGATTGTCAAAGTATTCCTCAAATGACTTGAGCTCATCATCTGTCAAAAAGCGTTTTTTAGCAGTCGTGATATCAACAAAATGGTCTAATATCACGATTTTTTCATCCGCAAAGAAAGGAAGACTGACCAACTCCAGTTCCACATCCTTGTAAACTACTTCTTTCATATCAAAGTAGGCAAAGTTGAGGTCAGCAGAATCATAGCCAATTTGTTTCAATACTTGACTCTTCATAACTTCAAACTGACCCTGATCTGTCCCTGTAAATAGGCTCAGACTAGGTAAATTTGATAAAGTCAATTTCCGACTTTCTTCAATGGCTAGCATCTTCTCTCCTTTCTTCTGATTTTTTAATGAATTTAATCAATATAGCGCAATTTCCCACGGAAATCTTCTAGGCTTTCGTACCCTTTTTCCGCCATGATTGCTTTCAGTTCATTGGTAATACGATCAAAAGCACCAACTCCTTCTTTGTGAAGGGTGGTCCCCACCTGCACCATACTTGCTCCACAGAGGATATGTTCAAAGGCATCACGACCAGTCAAAACGCCACCTGTTCCGATGATTTGAATTTGAGGATTTAAGCGTTGATAAAAGGCATGAACATTAGCTAGAGCAGTCGGTTTGATATACTCGCCACCAATGCCACCAAAACCATTTTTAGGACGAATAACAACAGACTCATCTTCTATATAAAGGCCGTTTCCGATAGAGTTGACGCAGTTGACAAACTTAAGAGGATACTTATTGAAAATAGCTGCCGCTTGGTCAAAGTGAACAATATCAAAATATGGTGGCAATTTAATTCCAAGAGGTTTGGTGAAGTAGGCAAATACCTCTGCCAAAATCCGGTCTGTTGTCTCAAAATCATAGGCAATCTGAGGTTTACCTGGAACATTTGGACAGGAAAGATTTAGCTCAGTCAGACCACGAAACTCACTCTCTTGGACTTTTTTCAAGATAGTATGGGTTTCCTCTGGAGACATTCCAACTAAGGATAGAAAGAAGGTACGATTCGGTTCCTTTTCTTGTAATTCCAGAAGATAGTTTAGGTAATAATCTAAGCCATTATTTGGCAAGCCCATAGAGTTGATGGAACCAAGTGGAACATCTTGATAGCGTGGCTCAGGATTTCCCTGACGAAAGTCCAAGGTCGCTGTCTTCGTGACAAAGGTTCCTGCTGCTGAGTTTTTAACGCCTTCTAACTCTGCTATCGTCATACAAGCCACACCTGCCGCATTCATCAAACAATTGTCAAACTCAAAACCAGCAATTTGCGTTTTCGTTGATACCATGATTCTGATCCTCCAGATTCCTTTTATTGCTAATATTATACCACATTTTCAGATTTTCTCTTTAAGAAAGGCATTTATAAGAAAAACGTTCGTTTTTTATCTATTTCCAAAAAGCCTCAAAACTAAATGTCAAAACTAAATTGATAGAATTTTTAGAAAATTTCTGTTTTTTTCTTTACAGTAAAAAAAAATTCTGCTATAATGACTCACATAATTAAATTAGAATTTAAGGAGAACGATATGACATCTGCTAAAGAATATATCCAAAGCGTGTTTGAAACTGTGAAAGCTCGTAACGGGCACGAGGCTGAATTCCTCCAAGCTGTCGAAGAATTTTTCAACACTTTAGAACCTGTATTTGAAAAACACCCTGAGTATATAGAAGAAAATATCTTGGCACGTATCACTGAGCCAGAACGCGTGATTTCTTTCCGTGTTCCTTGGGTTGACCGTGATGGAAAAGTTCAAGTAAACCGTGGCTACCGTGTTCAATTCAACTCAGCTGTTGGACCATACAAAGGCGGACTTCGTTTCCACCCAACTGTAAACCAAGGGATTTTGAAATTCCTCGGATTTGAACAAATCTTTAAAAACGTCTTGACTGGACTCCCTATCGGTGGAGGTAAAGGTGGATCAGACTTCGATCCTAAAGGTAAAACAGATGCTGAAGTGATGCGCTTCTGCCAAAGCTTCATGACTGAACTGCAAAAATACATCGGCCCATCACTTGATGTACCTGCTGGTGATATCGGTGTTGGTGGACGTGAGATTGGTTACCTTTACGGTCAATACAAACGCCTTAACCAATTTGATGCTGGTGTCTTGACTGGTAAGCCTCTTGGATTTGGTGGTAGCTTGATTCGTCCAGAAGCAACTGGTTACGGTTTGGTTTACTACACTGAAGAAATGCTCAAAGCTAACGGTAATAGCTTTGCTGGTAAGAAAGTTGTTATTTCAGGTTCTGGTAACGTTGCTCAATACGCTCTTCAAAAAGCGACTGAACTTGGTGCAACTGTTATCTCTGTATCTGATTCAAATGGTTATGTCATCGATGAAAATGGTATCGACTTCGATCTTTTGGTTGACGTTAAAGAAAAACGTCGCGCTCGTTTGACTGAGTATGCAGCTGAGAAAGCAACCGCTACTTATCATGAAGGTTCTGTATGGACTTACGCTGGAAACTATGACATCGCTCTTCCATGTGCGACTCAAAACGAAATCAACGGTGAAGCAGCTAAACGTTTGGTTGCTCAAGGAGTTATCTGTGTATCTGAAGGTGCCAACATGCCAAGCGACCTTGATGCCATCAAAGTTTACAAAGAAAATGGTATCTTCTACGGGCCTGCAAAAGCTGCCAACGCTGGTGGTGTAGCCGTTTCAGCCCTTGAAATGAGCCAAAACAGTCTTCGCCTCTCATGGACTCGTGAAGAAGTTGATGGACGTCTCAAAGACATCATGACAAACATCTTCAACACAGCTAAAACAACTTCAGAAACATACGGTCTTGATAAAGACTACCTTGCAGGAGCTAACATTGCTGCCTTTGAAAATGTAGCAAACGCTATGATTGCCCAAGGTATTGTTTAAGAGTCATTTGCTTAATCCTCAATCACTCCGATTGGGGATTTTTATGTTGAGTTAAACAGTTGGGAAATTACTTACTCGCCCCCTTTTGTCCCTGTTAGAACAAAAATAAAAACCGCTAATCCTAAGAATAGCGGTTTAATCATGTTTTTAAGCTACTAATGTAGTTGCTCTATTATTAAAAAAAACTAATTCCTATGCCTTAATCATTATTAATTAACAACATCAACTAAACTGGATTGAATCAGTAATGAATAGATTTCATTAATATTTCTATTATTTTGCGACCTATTATTTCTCAATTTACAGTATGTGAATATTAAGTGACTTTTTGCTCTTGAAAGTGCGACAAAGAAGGCACTTTTATCTTCTTCTGGTTGATCATTAAAACTCCAGAATGCAGAATCCTCCAGCCCTAAAAAATAAACTGCCTCATATTCTAATCCTTTACTCTTATGGATAGTCATAATTGGAATTGAGTTTTCACCCTTGAAACTAGAGACTATATCTAGCCATTCACCTTGTGTTTGAGAATATTCTTTGTATAATAACTTTGAAAAGTTCTTGACAATGATATCTAGGTCACTTTTTCCATTGTATATTGAAAAATTGGAAATAATTCTTTTTTCATCTATTTTTTCAATAATACAATCAATTAATTTTAGCATACTTTCTTCATTGGGAATAAAATTTGAAATTAGGTAAGTAATATCACTAACTATATTGTCAATCTCCTTATAGGATTTTGCTAAAATTAATTCATCAGTAAATTCATCTATTCCATTGATATTTCCATAAAAATTACTAAGATTTTCCCAAATTAAAGGATCTCGTTTTCCTTGACTGCATGATATTAAACCTAATAATAGGTTACAAGTAGGGTCTTTTAAAAGCTCTTGATATTCATTTTCAATTCTTGCTTTAATTCCTTTACTGCTTAATGTAGTTATCAATTTTGAACTATAATCATCAACCTTCTGTTTTGCTAGGATACAAATTTCTGATGGTCGTATACCTCCTTGAATTTTTGATTCTATATCATTTGCAATTAACTCAGCTTCTAAACTTTCATTTTCAAATTCAAATAATGTTATTTCACCCTCTTGAAATTCTGGATAATTATTTGTCTGAATAGAACTGTGATTACTATTTAATATCTGATGAACCTCTTTTTGAAATTCTACAAGTTTAGGTACAGAGCGGTGATTCATCAACAATTGATATTCATTTGAATTAAAGTCTTGAATATAGTCTGGAAAAATATCAGGATTCGCACCTGCCCATCTCATAATGGCTTGCTTATTATCTCCAACTGCTGTTAATTTACAAGACGAACCTAAAAAACAAGTTTTTAATAAATTATACTGGGCATATGTAGTATCCTGAAATTCATCTAGAAATACAAAATCGTATGTCATTTGAAGCGCTTTACGAATATATTCGTTTGTATCTATTATATGAGTAGCCAACTTAGTTATTTGTCTATAAAGGAGAACAGGCTTATTATCCAGTGCTCCTTTTAATAAGTCAGTTTTAAACTTGTGATTATACCCATCGTTAAGTATGATGTTTTCGACATAACTTCTTATATCTGACATTCTCATCCCATGAACATTAATGTCATTTTCATAAAGTGTTTCTTTTATAACATCCCAATCATCAATCAAGTAGTCTCTTGCTGGTCTTATATCTTCAGGGAGGGCATCTCTAAACTGATCTAAAATTCTCTTTTCAAATGCTGAGTAGGTTAGAGAGGTAAATCGAGAAGCATACTCCGCACCATACCGTTTTTTCACTCTTTCTTTCAAGTTTGAGGCGGCGTCTGTCTTAAAACTTAATGCTAAAATTTTTTTCGGAGAAATACATTTATTTGTAGAGAAAAGATAGTCTAACTTTTGAGCTAATAATTCAGTTTTTCCAGCACCTGGTCCAGCAATGACTAGACTGTTGGTCACATCCTTGACAGCTCCTAAAGCAGCCTTCTCTAAATCAATATCTCCTTTAGGATGCCACTCTTCACTCCTCATCATGTTCAATATCTCCAAGTAATTTTTCAGCACGTTTAACCATTTTTTCAAACACAGGAGGTAGAAATCTTTTTAATTCATCATCGCTAATAGATGATAAAAATTGCATATGAGTTGTTGGTTTTCCTCTACCTAAAAAGAAATATTGATACCAAATCATTAATTCTTTTTCTTCTTCATTGAAACTATCGCCAGGTCCACTCTTATCTTTTAAAGTAGCTTGTATAGCTTCCTTTATGCGATTTTTAAAACCAACTAATTGATAGTCATTTCTTCTATCCATTTTATTTAATTTAATTTTTTTATTGTTACTATTTTCATCAATATAAGAAACAACAGGTCCTTCATTGGTGGATAAAGACTCCAGATAATAATTCTTATAATGCTGTAACATTAAGAAGTCAATATCAAGCGGTGCAGAAAAGAATACATTGAACTTTTCTAACATTTTAATCCACCCCTCAAGCAACTGGTTATCAGGTCTATCAATCTTCCAGTCCTTTATTTTATCAATCTCATCATCATCTAGAACTCGTGATTTTTGAGATTCGGTTGTTACAGTAACAAGTTTTTCTTTAGCAACCCCATTTAGTATCAATTGTTTTATTGCATATTGAATTCTTCCCCAGCCACCTCCATATCTTTCGTTATCGAAATCTAATAAGGTAATATGAGGAATCCTGAGAGCGTTCAATAATTTCCAAAAATAATTAACATGCCTACCTCCTAAAGGAACTACTGAAATCTGAGAACTATCAATTTCCAGTCCAAGTAAATCAAAAAACTTTGGTAATAGCAGTTCCTCACTATCACCTTCACCCAGTACTACTAACTTCGCAAAATATAGTTCAGGATAGGCTTGAATTGCTCCCTTAATGTATTTATAAGACTCATCACTCGATTGAGGTAACTGTATATCAGAAACAATGGTTTGAAGAACACTGTCATTATTTTCTATTCTTAAATACCTCAAATCTTCTGGGTCAATTCTTTTTACAATAACTGGAGAATGTGAAGTTAAAATTACTTGAGAGTTATCATTATTGCCTAATTGCTTAAACCTTTTTACCAGTTTTCCAATGTGATGTGGAGCAATATGATTTTCTGGTTCCTCTATTGCTAAGATAGTTAGTATTGGAGGTACCAACTTAAATCTTGGATTATCAGGATTCTCTTCACGGTCTTTGGTAATTTCTAACTCAATATCAAGTATCGAATCAACAAGTGAAAAATAAAAAATAGATCTCAGTCCATCTCCTAAATCTGAAACTGTAAATGCTTCTTCAGTGGTTGTTGGTGAAAATTTTAAGGCAATCTGTCTAAGTGCTGCCGCCATCTCAGAAGAATTAATAATCAACTCTGCTTGAGAAAAACGGTTATCTTCATGATATAATTCCCATGATTTCTGAATCTCATTGTTGATCTGACTTAATGCTCCATTTTCAGATAAAAAGGTGTTATTCAACTCATCAATTTTATCTTTAATTTCATTTATCTCATCTTTAGTCCAATTTATACTATTTACCAACCTACTTAACATACTACCTGAAGCATTACCCAACTCCTTCTCAGGTGTTCTTGAAGCTGGTACATAAAGTACCCTAATTTTATCCAAATCCTTTCTAGGAGCACGATGTTTGTCTTCATCTCTAATAGTATCTTCATCAGATGAAATATAATAAATTTGAGTATCAATACTTCCTTCAACTGTTCCATCATCTTCCCAGGAAGATTCTAATCTGATTCGTAAAAAAGGTTTTGAACCATCTTGAGAAACTGTAAAGTGCTCGAAAAATGTTGGAATGGCTGGTCCATAGACAGTTCCAGCAAGTTCATCAAACTCAAAAATAGTTTCTATAAAAAGATTTCTTGTGTTTTCACCAGGTCTTAACCCTTTTGGTAAATGAAAATCACTTTTTCGAATGATTCTATCACTTTGTTTATCTGAAAACAACTTACTCAATGCCTGTAATACAGTTGTCTTTCCTGAACTATTATTCCCTATCAGTACAGTTTGATTATTAAAGTTAATTGCTTGACACTCCCCAAAAGATCTAAAATTATTAATAACCATTTTTGTTAACTTCATTACTTGTCCTCGTTTCCTAAATTCAACTGTTTTAATTTTAAGTGCTATTTTCCACCTTCAACATATCTTCCTCAACCTTACTCTATTACCCCAAAAAGGCATCATTGAAGAGTGACAGAAGCTTAACCTTGATCTATTTTTGAAGCATAGACACATCTTCTATAAATTCTGTTGAAATGGTACTTGTTCCGTTTTTATAACAGCTAAGGGCTATTGCGTAAAATTTATACAATTCGAGCAAATTTGTTTTTGTCAGGCCGTGTGTCTGTAGTAGAATTTTATATTGTTACCAATTATAGTATGCTACTTTTACTTGATAACACTATTATAACATTTAAAAATAAAAAAACATGTTCTAAATTAATAGAAAGTATAATTCTAAAATTAGAATTTTTCGTGATAATCCTATAAAATGCTCTTTTTCTAATAAACTTGTACTTATTTCCTTCAAACTACACAATTCTCTAGTTGTTGTAAGTTTGTAATCGACTCAAAAGTATTCGATATAATTTCAAAACAGTGTTTTAATTTATAGTTGGCCAATATCATCTAATTTTAACTAAAAAAATCATTATACAAATCAAGCCACTAAAGATGAATTTATGGTATACTAGTGATAATAAATTGTTATCGGTAGGAGAATACTATGGAAATAAAAATAATTGATAAAATTCTATCTCAAAAATGTTTTTGGACAATTATTTTTACTTGTTGGGTTTTTATTGGAATTATAGTATC
>NZ_JASHAR010000005.1:0-107596 GCF_047465045.1 Streptococcus mitis | reverse complement strand
CCGGAAGTAGTTGGGGGTTGCCCCCTGTGAGATATGGAAGTCGCTTAGCTTTAGGGAGTTTAGCTCAGCTGGGAGAGCATCTGCCTTACAAGCAGAGGGTCAGCGGTTCGATCCCGTTAACTCCCATAGGTCCCGTAGTGTAGCGGTTATCACGTCGCCCTGTCACGGCGAAGATCGCGGGTTCGATTCCCGTCGGGACCGTTAGAATAACGCAAGTTATTTTAGACTCGTTAGCTCAGTTGGTAGAGCAATTGACTTTTAATCAATGGGTCACTGGTTCGAGCCCAGTACGGGTCATATATGCGGGTTTGGCGGAATTGGCAGACGCACCAGATTTAGGATCTGGCGCTTAACGGCGTGGGGGTTCAAGTCCCTTAACCCGCATTAAGATATAATAAATGAGCCGGCTTAGCTCAGTTGGTAGAGCATCTGATTTGTAATCAGAGGGTCGCGTGTTCAAGTCATGTAGCCGGCATTTTTAGATAGAAGAAAACAGTGCGAACGTAGTTCAGTGGTAGAACACCACCTTGCCAAGGTGGGGGTCGCGGGTTCGAATCCCGTCGTTCGCTTAGAGAGGCCGGGGTGGCGGAACTGGCAGACGCACAGGACTTAAAATCCTGCGATTGGTAACGATCGTACCGGTTCGATTCCGGTCCTCGGCATAATATAATGAGCACCCTTAGCTCAACTGGATAGAGTACCTGACTACGAATCAGGCGGTTAGAGGTTCGACTCCTCTAGGGTGCATTTTTCTATTTAACTCGGGAAGTAGCTCAGCTTGGTAGAGTACTTGGTTTGGGACCAAGGTGTCGCAGGTTCGAATCCTGTCTTCCCGATACATGGCGGTGTAGCTCAGCTGGCTAGAGCGTCCGGTTCATACCCGGGAGGTCGGGGGTTCGATCCCCTTCGCCGCTATAATGATCTTGTTGGACCTTTAGCTCAGCTGGTTAGAGCTCTCGGCTCATAACCGAGTGGTCGTAGGTTCAAGTCCTACAAGGTCCATTTGAATAGTATGGAGGATTACCCAAGTCCGGCTGAAGGGAACGGTCTTGAAAACCGTCAGGCGTGTAAAAGCGTGCGTGGGTTCGAATCCCACATCCTCCTTTTGTATTAACGCGGGATGGAGCAGCTCGGTAGCTCGTCGGGCTCATAACCCGAAGGTCGTAGGTTCAAATCCTGCTCCCGCAATAAGGCTCGGTAGCTCAGTTGGTAGAGCAATGGATTGAAGCTCCATGTGTCGGCGGTTCGATTCCGTCTCGCGCCATTTTATTAATAGTATGTATGCGGGTGTAGTTTAGTGGTAAAACTACAGCCTTCCAAGCTGTTGTCGCGAGTTCGATTCTCGTCACCCGCTTTGAACTTTGTTCAATTACCAAGTTTTTAACTTGGGCGCGTAGCTCAGGTGGTTAGAGCGCACGCCTGATAAGCGTGAGGTCGGTGGTTCGAGTCCACTCGTGCCCATTAATAGGAGAATTACTCAAGAGGCTGAAGAGGACGGTTTGCTAAATCGTTAGGTCGGGTAACTGGCGCAAGGGTTCGAATCCCTTATTCTCCGTTTTATTGAGAGTTTATAACTCTTTTTTTGTATTTTTAAGAATTGTAGAATAAAAACTTCAGATTTGTAAAACTTAATTGGATTACTTATCTGAAGTTTTTTGCGCTCTTTGTCAACTGTAGTGGGCTGCAGAAAAGCTAAAATCTTTATATATTGTCGATTTTATGGTTGTGCTAGTTTATTATTACTTCCAACTCTTGAGTGATATTTCTCCGCTATTGAGCCAGATTTCTTTTCCGTTATCACATTGAACTAGAAGCTTTCCACTTTCAGAGATATCTTTAGCAAGTCCCTTGTAGTCTTTTTGATTTAGTGTGAAAGTAACTTCTTTTCCTAGAACGAATGACTGTTTTTTGTATAGGTATAATAGTTCTTCTGCTGGTGTTTCGAAGAAAGTGCGCCAGATTTCTATGATTAATTCATTTCTGGTAATAGGTGCTGGTGTTTTAAATAAACTAGCAGCTTTTTCTTTTAATTCTTGTGGGAAATCATTAATAGTGAAGTTGATTCCTACTCCAATAATGATATCTGTGACTAAGCTAGTTTCCACAGAGGTCATTGCTTCAGTGAGGATTCCTCCAATTTTTTGATTTTTGAGGTAGATATCATTGACCCATTTTATGTCGATATCTATTAAAGTTAGGTTCTTAATGGCTTTGTAGATAGCTCCTGCTACAAGTAGTGTGTAGGATGGTAATTTGTCGTAAGGGAGATTTGGTTTGAGATGGAGGGTCATATAAATGCCACCTTGTGGGGAGTAGAAGGAGCGTTGAAAACGGCCTCGTCCTGCTGTTTGATAGGAAGCTAGATAGAGGGTGTTTGCTTCATTTCCTAAATCAATTGCTTCTTTTGCATCGAGTTGTGTTGATCTTGTTTCGGGTTTAAAACTGACTTTAATTGGAAGGTTTTCTTCTAGAATCTCTGGAAGAATAAGGTCTCCACTCACCAGTTTATAGCCTTTGTTTTTGATACTATCAATTTCAATGCCTTCTTGTTCTAGCCGCCTGATGGCTTTCCAAATTGATGTTCGGCTGAGGGATAGTTCTTCTGCGATTTTTTCTCCGCTGATATAGTTGGCATCTTTAGCTAGAATTTGGTAGACAGCTTGGTAAGATTTCATAGTGTTTCCTTTCTTTAGGAATAGTATCTGATTTGAATCTAGTTTGGCTAGTTGCTTAATTACTACTATTTTAACATATGCCTAGTATTTACGGTATGATTTTCTTAGAGTAAATGTAGTCATTAAGCTTGAGGTGTGAAATCTCAGTATTTTTGCTCCTTTTTTAACTAGGAAGCGTTTCCTTTGTTTTCAAATTGCTAAAAAAGTGGTACAATATAGGATAGCTTACTATTATCTGAATCAACTGATTTGGAGAGAAAGGATTCATTTTGAAATCAATAGGCTTTATTGAAAAGCTGAAAGGGTTGTCTAGTAAAGAGCTGATTTTATTGGGAATTATCCTGAGTATCTTTTTACCCTTTTATCTTTTTGTAGTTGTATTCTGTTTATATATTATCAGTTTAATTTTCACAGGAGACATGAAAAGTATTCTTCAGAAAATGGGGGAGCATCCGATGCTGCTTCTTTTTCTTGGCTATAGTACTGTTATATCCGTTTTTGCACAAAATTGGATGGGAGTTGTGGCTTCAGTAGGAATTTTTCTATTTACTGTTTTCTTTTTGCATTATCAGTCGATTTTATCACATAAATTCTTTCGATTGATTTTGCAGCTCGTCTTGTTTGGTAGCGTATTGTCAGCTGCTTTTGCGAGTTTAGAACATTTCCAAATTGTGAAGAAATTCAACTATGCTTTTCTTTCACCCAATATGCAGGTGTGGCATCAGAATCGTGCAGAAGTGACCTTCTTTAACCCTAATTATTATGGAATTATTTGTTGTTTCTGTATCATGATTGCTTTCTATCTGTTTACAACGACCAAGTTGAATTGGTTGAAAGTATTCTGTGTGATTGCAGGCTTTGTTAATCTCTTTGGTTTGAATTTTACGCAAAATCGAACCGCATTTCCTGCTATTATCGCTGGAGCCATTATTTATCTCTTTACAACCATTAAAAACTGGAAGGCCTTTTGGCTTAGTATAGGGGTCTTTGCGATTGGCTTGAGTTTCCTCTTTTCCAGTGATTTGGGAGTTCGGATGGGGACTTTAGACTCTTCTATGGAAGAACGAATTTCTATCTGGGATGCTGGGATGACCTTATTTAAGCAAAATCCTTTCTGGGGTGAAGGGCCATTGACCTATATGCACTCTTATCCTAGAATAAATGCTCCTTATCATGAACATGCTCACAGTCTTTATATTGATACGATTCTGAGTTACGGAATTGTGGGGACTATTTTACTAGTTTTGTCTTCTGTGGCTCCTGTTCGCTTGATGATGGATATGAGTCAGGAGTCTGGGAAACGTCCGATTATCGGCCTTTATCTATCTTTCCTTACAGTGGTTGCTGTGCACGGAATCTTTGACTTGGCCCTCTTTTGGATTCAGTCAGGTTTCATTTTCTTGCTAGTTATGTGCAGTATTCCATTGGAGCATCGAACGTTGGTATCGGACATGACGGATTAAGTTTTATAAGATTAAAATTCTTCTACCATGGGTAGGAGATTTTTTTACTGGGAAAAATTATTTCTAAATCGAAATAGTTGACAGATGAAATGACGAGTGTTACAATTACTTTATTCATTTCGATATAGAAATAAATTGGAGGTGCCATGAAAGATAGTCATTTGGTAGCCCATCATATTCGTTTGTTGAATGGGCGGATTTTTCAAAAGTTACTGAGCCAAGACCCTGAAGCTCTTTATCGGAGTGAACAGGGCAAGATTTTAGCGGTTTTATGGAATAGTGAAACTGGCTGTGCAACTGCGACAGACATTGCGCTTGCGACTGGACTTGCTAATAATACTCTGACGACGATGATAAAAAAGCTAGAGGAACAAAATCTTGTAACTATTAGTCCATGTGGAGAAGATAAGCGTAAGAAGTATTTGGTTTTAACAGAGTTGGGGCAGTCGCAAAAAGAAGTGGGGCAACGTGTCAATCAGAAATTGGATACGATTTTTTACAAAGGATTTTCAGAGAAAGAAATTCGGCAGTTTGAAGCCTTTCAAGAAAGAATTTTGGCTAATCTGAAAGAGGAGGAAAATGAGGTTTAAAATGGAGTAAATTAGCTGTTTATAAGTAAAGGCCACTTTTGACTTTGTTTTCCAACTCTTAGGACAAGGAAACTATGTGGTTAGCTATGGTCAGACTCTGATTGATGGAGTTGCCTATGCCCAGTACGATATCTTCCGTCTAGAAAACGGGAAAATTGTGGAGCATTGGGACAATAAGGAAGTCATGCCTAAGGTAGAAGACTTGACCAATCGAGGGAAGTTTTAAATTGAGGATACAGAATGATTGAATACAAAAATGTAGCTTTACGCTACACAGAAAAAGATATCTTGAGAGATGTCAATTTACGAATTGAGAATGGCGAGTTTATGGTTTTAGTTGGTCCATCTGGATCAGGTAAGACGACCATGATTAAGATGGTCAACCGCCTCTTGGAACCGACTGATGGAAATATTTATATGGATGGCAAGCGTATCAAAGACTATGATGAGCGTGATCTTCGTCTTTCTACTGGTTATGTTTTACAGGCTATTGCCCTATTTCCTAATCTAACGGTCGCGGAAAATATTGCCCTGATTCCTGAGATGAAGGGATGGACTAAGGAAAAAATTGCTCAGAAAACAGAAGAGCTTTTGGACAAGGTTGGCTTGCCAGTAGCTGAGTATGGACATCGACTTCCGAGTGAATTGTCTGGTGGAGAACAGCAACGGGTTGGAATTGTACGGGCTATGATTGGTCAGCCTAAGATTCTCCTCATGGATGAACCCTTTTCAGCCTTGGATGCTATTTCGAGAAAACAGTTGCAGGTTCTGACTAAAGAATTGCATAAAGAGTTTGGAATGACAACGATTTTTGTGACCCATGATACGGATGAAGCTTTGAAATTAGGTGACCGTATTGCTGTCTTGCAGGATGGAGAGATTCGTCAGGTAGCGAATCCCGAGACAATTTTAAAAGCGCCTGCAACAGACTTTGTAGCAGACTTGTTTGGAGGTAGTGTTCATGACTAATTTAATTGCAACTTTTCAGGATCGTTTTAGTGATTGGTTGACAGCTCTATCTCAACATTTGCAGTTGTCACTTTTGACCTTGTTGCTGGCTATCTTTATAGCGATTCCCTTGGCTGTTTATCTTCGCTATCATGAGAAGTTGGCGGATTGGTTTTTGCAGATTGCAGGGATTTTCCAGACCATCCCGTCTCTGGCCTTGTTGGGGCTCTTTATCCCCTTGATGGGAATTGGAACCTTGCCAGCTTTGACAGCTCTAGTGATCTATGCGATCTTTCCGATTTTACAAAATACCATCACTGGACTGAAGGGAATTGATCCGAGTCTGCAAGAGGCTGGGATTGCCTTTGGGATGACTAGATGGGAGCGACTCAAGAAGTTTGAAATTCCACTTGCCATGCCTGTCATAATGTCTGGAATTCGGACGGCGGCTGTCTTGATTATCGGTACGGCCACCTTGGCGGCCTTGATTGGGGCTGGGGGACTGGGTTCCTTTATCCTTTTAGGAATTGACCGTAATAATGCCAGTCTGATTTTGATTGGGGCACTTTCTTCTGCAGTGCTGGCTATTGCCTTTAACTTACTATTAAAAGTGATGGAAAAAGCAAAATTGCGGACGATTTTCTCTGGTTTTGCCTTGGTGACAATATTGCTCGGTCTGTCTTATAGTCCAGCCCTCTTGGCTCAAAAAGAGAAAGAAAATTTGGTGATTGCTGGGAAATTGGGTCCAGAACCAGAAATTTTGGCCAATATGTATAAACTCCTCATTGAGGAAAATACCAGTATGACTGCAACTGTTAAACCAAATTTTGGGAAAACAAGCTTCCTCTATGAAGCTCTGAAAAAAGGCGATATTGACATCTATCCTGAATTTACTGGTACGGTGACTGAAAGTCTACTTCAACCATCACCGAAAGTGAGTCATGAGCCAGATCAGGTTTATCAGGTGGCGCGTGATGGCATTGCCAAACAGGATCATCTAGCCTATCTCAAACCTATGTCTTATCAAAATACCTATGCTGTAGCTGTTCCGAAAAAGATTGCTCAAGAATATGGCTTGAAGACCATTTCGGATTTGAAAAAAGTGGAAGGGCAATTGAAGGCAGGCTTTACACTTGAGTTTAATGACCGTGAAGATGGAAATAAGGGCTTGCAGTCAATGTATGGTCTCAATCTCAATGTAGCGACCATGGAGCCAGCTCTTCGCTATCAGGCAATTCAGTCAGGCGATATTCAAATTACGGATGCCTATTCGACCGATGCGGAATTGGCGCGTTATGATTTGCAGGTCTTGGAAGATGACAAGCAACTCTTTCCACCTTATCAAGGGGCTCCACTGATGAAAGAAGCTCTTCTCAAGAAACATCCAGAGTTGGAAACAGTTCTCAATAAATTGGCTGGTAAAATTACTGAAAGCCAGATGAGCCAGCTCAACTACCAAGTCGGTGTTGAAGGCAAGTCAGCAGAACAAGTAGCCAAGGAGTTTCTACAAGAACAAGGTTTGTTGAAGAAATAGTTTGAAAATGTCAAACTCAACTTTGTTAAACGACCATATAGAAAACTGCTCAGACAATGTTGTCTGGGCTTTTTTGATATTAGAGTTACTGAATGTCTTTCAAAATGGAAAATAAGAGGAAATTTTTAGGATTTTCTAAAATTTTACTGTAAATACACTTGACTATTCACAAAATAGGTGTATAATGTGTTGTGAACTACTTAACAAATAAAGATTTCCAGCTCATGTCGACTAAGGATGGAAATCTTGTGTATAGACAGTTCGGTAGATATATAATAGAGCGTTGCGTCCGAAAGTCTATCCAGACACGGCTCTTTAAAAACAAAAGGAGAAGATTATGAAAACAGAACCGATTCATCGTACCAGTATGTGGAAATTTAAGTTAAGTGCTGCCACCATGACTTTGATTCCCGCTGCCGTGGGGATTAACTATGTTGCCAAAGCCTTGGCGGAGGGGTTAAAGTTGCCCGTTTGGCTGGGGTCTTTGGGAACCTTTCTTACCAGCATGTTGGCTGGGCCGGTTGCCGGTGCCATTAGTGGTTTCATCAACAACGTGATCTATGGGCTGACCTTATCGCCAATTTCAACCGTGTATGCGATTACCAGCATCGGAATTGGGATTGCTGTCGGAGTTTTGCACGCCAATGGGTGGTTCTCGTCAGCGCGACGAGTATTTGTTTCTGCTATTATTATTGCCATCGTTTCAGCTGTCATTTCAACGCCACTCAACGTCATCTTTTGGGGTGGTCAGACCGGTATCGCTTGGGGTGACTCATTGTTTGCGGTAATGGTCGCCAATCATGCACCAGTGTGGCTGGCCTCATTTACCGATGAGTTTGTCTTGGATATTTTGGATAAAGTCTGCGTGGCCTACCTGGCATTCTTCATCTATCGTCAGCTGCCGAAGCGGATGGTGCACTTCTTTAGCGATGATAAATGATGACTGATAAAACATTGATTTCTGGAGCGCCACGGGTCAAGCTCAAGTGGTACCAGGTGATCGATCCGATTACTAAGCTCTTGTTCATCTTGGACATGACGTTGTTGAGCTTTGCCAGTATGAATTTATTGCTTCAGGCCGGATTAATTCTTGTCGCAACACTGCTATTGTTATTTTCCAAATTGAGTTCTACCACCTTTAAGGCGCTGGGATTCAGCCTGTTTCTGATTTGCACCATGCTGATCATTCAAGGGTTATTTTACAGTCGGAATCAAACTGTGCTGTTTTCTGTGCTTGGGGTGTCGTTCTACAAAGAAGGCCTGATTTACGCCACCACTCTGGGTTGTCGAGTATTGGTGATTATTTTGACCAGTGGCTTTTTTATGGTGACCACGAGTATTTCAGAAAACGCGGCCTATTTGGAACTGTCCGGATTGTCTTATAAAACCGTCTACGTTCTGATGTCGGTGTGTTATATTTTGCCGGAAATGATGCGCAATATGCGGAAAATCCAGCAGGCACAAAAAGTTCGCGGAACCAATCCGCAAAAAACGTTGATTCAGAAATTAAAGTCAGTCCTGCCGGTTCTAATTCCATTGGTGATTAAGACCTTGGATCAATCGATGACGCGGTCGATTTCTCTCCAACTGAGAGGTTTTGATAATCTCAACCGGACTGTCAGAACCTCCCAGCGCGTGTATCGCCTGTCGCGGACGCTGCACATTGGTCTGACTGGATTGGCAATTTTATTGATTGGGTGGAAGATATGGACGAAGATAAACGGATTGTAATTGAAAATTTGACCACCCGTTATCCGGGTACTGAGCAACCACAACTGCGTCAGATTAACGCGGAGGTTCATACCGGCCAGGTGGTTGGGATTATCGGGAATAGCCACTCCGGCAAATCGACTTTGTGCCGTGTGCTGGCAGGGGTCATTCCCAAAATTGTGTCTGCTGAGATTGAGGGCGATTGGCACATGTTTGGCCAGCGAGTGTCTGACAATTGGCCCGTTTATAATGCCATGAATGGAGTTGTACTGCAAAATCCAGCTGGCCAACTAAGCGGGTTGGCAGACACGGTTGCCGATGAAATCGCCTTTGACTTGATTAATCAGGGAATGGCTGAAGGACTGATTCAAAAACGGGTTGAAGAAGTTGCCACGCAAATGGGGCTGATTGAACAGCTGAATTTGCGTCCCGAGAGCCTTTCCGGTGGTCAGATCCAGCGGTTGGCAATTGCCACGGCGATTGTGGCTAATCCGGCTGTTTTGATTATGGATGATCCGACCAGTGAGATGGATCCCCTTGGCCGCCGGCAATTTTTCCAATGGCTGGCCCAAGTCAAAGAGACGACTGTCTTCATTGTCACCAGTGAAATTGACGATTTGTGCGAAGTCGCCGACGTTGTGTGGGTGCTGCACGAGGGTCAAATGGTAGCCCAGGGCAGGCCGGGTGAGGTGTTTAATCATTTGGCAGCTGACTGGCAGATTCCAGCCCCGACAATCCAGCAACTTGCTCAAAAAATGGATTGGCACTTGGCTGATGGCCGGTATCCGGTGAATTACGCTGATCTGAAGGAGGTTCGTTATGCCCACAATTGAACTGAGCCACCTGACGTTCACTTATCCGGAACGGTCCTTTAGCTTGGATGTTGAAGACAAACACTTCGCCGATCCGATGGTGGCGATTGTCGGCCAAAATGGTGCCGGCAAATCAACGCTCTTCAAATTGTTGACGGGTTTGCTGACACCACAAACCGGTGTGATTAAGATCGATGGAGAAAATTTTAATGATCTTAAACCAGTAGAAAAGTTACTGAAGGTTGGGATTACTTTTCAGAATCCTGACGATCAGCTTTTCAACCCGACCGTTCAACGAGAGGTGGAGTGGAATGTCGCGCAGGTCATGGATGACCACGACACGATTACGAGGCGGGCTTTAGCGGCTCTAAAAAGAGTTGGCTTGGATGATAAAACAGCTGAAAGTCCATATGACCTGTCATTGTCGGAACGCAAGCTGTTGAGCGTTGCCACAGTTTTGGCAGTGGATCCGGCGATTTATTTATTTGATGAGCCGATGATGTCGCTTGATTGGGAAAGCCGGCGCAAGTTGACCGCAATTTTCCATCAGTTGGCTGATTCGGGCCACCAAGTTGTGACCATCACCCATGACATGGATTGGGTCGCCGCCGAGTTTGAGTCGGTGTATGTTATGGAACACGGGAAGTTTGGCTTCGCCGGCAGTCCACGGGAATTGTTCAGCAATCACGAACTTGTCCAGCGAGTGGGATTACTACCACCGCGGATTATGGACATAGCGGAGTCGCTGGGTGATTCACAGACATATTTATCGGTTAATGATTATTGCCAGAAAAATCGAGATGTATAGAAAAAGTCACCTCTGCGGGTTTTCCAGGTTGAAGGATTAACTTCAGCTTCTGGCAAGAACTCACATGGGTGACTTTTGTGTTTAATAACGTTTCATGATCATCGGGTGCTTCCTCAGATCACTCGGTTTGATTTTACTTTGTTTCATGGTCATAATCATATACCATTTCTTTTGGATTTTTTGTTTGACTAATACAAAATAGGTCTTCATAGGTCTTCGCATTTTTAGCGCCCATTAGGATCATCAGTATTATTTTCTGAATTAGGAGACTGTCCCATCACTATTCGAACTTCGTCTCCCAACTTACGCTGTTCCCATTCATCCGTGAATCCTTTAAATCGCAATTCTGGAACTTTCTTTTTAACTGAATCATCTATTTTCGCCATAGTCCCCACCATTTTATTGGTTTTTCTTGTTCTTCTATCCTTTTTTGATCTTTGATTTGTTCCTGCAAATTTTCCAACTTCTCTTTAAGAGCGTTCACATCATCTTTATATTGATTGTCTAAGTGTTTGAATTCTGTTTCCTGTGAGGGCATTTTGAGGGCTTTTAAGTTATCATTTTCCGACTTGTATTCTTCTAGCAACTTTTTATCTTGCAAGGCTAATCGTTGTTACTGGTCTAACAAATTAGTTAGTTTTTCTATTTGTTGGTCTTTGCTACTTATTTGTTGGTCTTTGGTATTTGATTTGCTACTACTTTCTACTTTACCTAAAATTATTTTTTCTGCTTTAGAATTTATTAGATTAGACCCATTGGAACTTTTAAGCTGTAATTCTTTTGGTAACCTTTGGTAGTGATATTGAATATTTTGTTTTGTAACACTCAACTCATCCGCCAGCTCTTTGATCGTTTTTAAGTCTTCACTCATGGTTTAAGTCCTGCCTTTTAACCGTTGGTAGATATTGTTCAATGGCTTTTTTGAGGTAGCGTGCGATATTATGCTTAGAATATTCTTCACGTCTGCTGGCAACATAAGACAAATGGTCTTTAACACTATTTAGCCCTCTTAATTCTTTCAGTTCGTCATAGAGGGGGTAAACATGGACTTGCAATCCTGCCATGATTTTTGTATCTTGCATTTCAAACGGACTTAGCAACATATTTTCTAGCAATAGCGTGGTGTACTTGCTTTTCATTGCTTCAATAGCTAGCTTATCTTCGGTTTCTGCTTTGCGTGCTTTATCTTCTTGATAGGCGGTATCTTCTAACTTATAGCTGCTATCGTCTGCTCGACGTTTCTTTCGTAACCAGATATCCAATGTTAAACCGTCCGCATCAATCGCTCGATAGAGATAATGCCAACGCCCCTTAATTTTGATATAGGTTTCATCCATTTTCCACGAATAGAAGGACTGTTTATTTTTCTTTTTCCAGAGATGATAGAGGATTTTACTGTATTCTTGAACCCACCGATAAATCGTAGTGTGACAAACATTTATTCCACGGTCATAAAGCAATTCCTGAACTTCACGATAGCTCAGATTGTAACGTATGTAATAACCAACAGCGACAATGATGACGTCTTGTTGGAATTGTTTACCTTTAAAATGATTCATCTCTCAAGCCTTACTAACCTTTTTTCTGCTCTTTGAGAAGCTGAAGGTCGTGCTAGTAACTACCTATTTGGTTTGATTAATTCCATCATTTATCTGGTGCTTGCCCTTCAAAAAGGCTTCTATGGTGAGGTTTTAACAACTCTCTATTTTACAATTATGCAGCCAATTGGTCTCTTGGTTTGGATTTATCAAGCTCAGTTCAAGAAAGAAAAGCAGGAGTTTGTCGCGCGTAAGCTGGATGGCAAGGGTTGGACCAAGTATCTTTCCATCAGTGTTCTTTGGTGGTTGGCCTTTGGCTTCATTTATCAGTCTATTGGTGCCAATCGTCCCTATCGTGATTCAATCACAGATGCTACAAATGGGGTAGGGCAAATCCTCATGACAGCTGTTTACCGTGAACAGTGGATATTCTGGGCAGCTACCAATGTCTTTTCAATCTATCTTTGGTGGGGAGAAAGCCTGCAAATTCAAGGGAAATACCTGATTTATCTCATCAACAGTCTAGTTGGTTGGTATCAATGGAGCAAGGCTGCTAAGCAGAATACTGATTTACCTAACTAGGAAAAGATGTTTTAGGTTTTGGGATAAAACAGATAGAGTTGATAATAAAGGATTTTATATTATGAAAAAGAGGATCTGTGGGTCCTCTTTTGTTGTTAAAAAAATGAAAAACTCAGTAGTCTAGGCATAAGGCAACTGAGCTCTACTCTGTATTCAATTTTTAGGAATGAGAAGGTCTAGATAAAACTGGACAACTTCCTGTTCTGTGAAGTCTTGCCCTTTTTTGAGCCACCAGGTCAATGTCTCGATAAAGTTGGTTACAACTAAGTGTTGGAGATAAGAATCAGGCAGACTTGGGTGAGCTTTTTTCAAATCATCAGCCAGCATGGGATTGACGTGGTGCTCCAGCTCTCTCTGGAGTTGACGGAGGAAGTAGTCATTTTTGGAGAATAGTAAACTGGTGATATGGTCTTGATTTTTCTGAAAATGCAGAAAGAGGTGGGCGAGGTAATCTTTGGTTGAAATGGCTTGCTCTCTTTCAAAGAGATGATGGAAGAGGTAGCGACAGAGCTCATCCAGAAGTAGCTCCTTGCTCTCATAGTGACAGTAAAAGGTAGAACGTCCCACATCTGCGAGATCAATGATATCCTGAACAGTAGTAGCCTCGTAGCCCTTAGCATTCAAAAGTTGTAGAAAAGCTTGATAGATAGCTTTTTTTGTTTTACTGATACGGCGGTCAATCTTAGTCATATGGACATTTGAGGCAAATTGTTCAGAACTGAATAAAGCTGACGCTTTGCTTCTATCCTTTCTTTGAGTTTTAGTGGATAATGATAATGAACAAGATGTTCATGAATCTATTATAACAAAGGAATGAGAAATATGAAGGCAAAATATGCTATTTGGTTAGCTTTTTTCTTAAATTTGACTTATGCCATTGTCGAGTTTATTGCAGGTGGAGTATTTGGTTCGAGCGCTGTTCTTGCTGACTCTGTGCATGACTTGGGAGATGCGATTGCAATTGGAATATCAGCTTTTCTAGAAACCATCTCTAATCGTGAAGAAGATAATCAGTACTCCTTGGGTTATAAGCGGTTTAGTCTGCTAGGAGCCTTGGTAACAGCGATAATACTCATGACAGGATCTGTTCTAGTCATTTTGGAAAATGTTACGAAGATTTTAAATCCGCAACCAGTCAATGACGAGGGGATTCTCTGGTTAGGGATTATTGCGATTACTATTAATGTGTTAGCGAGTCTAGTGGTTAGTAAGGGAAAGACAAAGAATGAGTCTATTCTGAGTCTGCATTTTCTGGAAGATACCTTGGGTTGGGTGGCTGTTATCTTGATGGCCATTATTCTTCGATTTACGGATTGGTATATCCTAGATCCGCTTTTGTCCCTTGTCATTTCTTTCTTTATTCTTTCAAAAGCCCTTCCACGTTTTTGGTCTACAGTCAAGATTTTTTTGGATGCTGTGCCGGAAGGTATTAATATCAAGCAAGTAAAGAGTGGCCTGGAGCGATTGGACAATGTGGCTAGCCTTAATCAGCTTAATCTCTGGACTATGGATGGTTTGGAAAAAAATGCTATTGTCCATGTTTGTATAAAAGAAGTGGGAAATATGGAAGCTTGTAAAGAATCTATTCGAATTTTCCTCAAAGATTGTGGTTTTCAAAACGTCACCATTGAGGTTGATGAAGACCTAGCAACCCACCTAGCCCATAAGCGAAAGGTGTGTGACTTGGAGCGGAGTCAGGAGCATCAACATTAGGAAAAATGATTGGGTATTATTTTATTTGGAATAGAGTATTTTCTTTATTATTTAGATATTTTAAAAGATTGGTAAGTTAAGAGCATTGTATAAACTCCATATATATGATTGCTAATGATAAAAGATTTTTCGATTAGATGCAAAATGCTTGACTTGGAGTCAACTCAAAGTTATATAATAAGATAAGTGAGTTAGCATAGCGTGAACTCAGTGAATGAAATGAGAGGAGGTTAGTGTATGAATATTAAATCTGCTAGTGACTTGTTGGGAATTTCAGCGGATACGATTCGGTACTATGAACGGGTTGGTCTTGTGCCACCGATTACTCGTACCGCGACAGGGATTCGTGATTTTCAAGATCAGGATATTGAAGCGCTGGAATTTATTAAGTGTTTTCGTTCAGCGGGTGTCTCTGTGGACAGTTTAGTTGACTATATGTCGCTATACCAAAAGGGAGATGAAACGCGAGAGGAAAGGCTTGGTATTTTAGAAGACGAAAAGAAAAAATTAGAGGAGCGCTTGTCTCAGTTACAGACAGCTTTAAATCGCTTAAATCTCAAAATTAAACTTTACAAGGCAGGAAAATTTTAAATGAAATTAGCAGTATATACAAAGGCAGGCCAGGTTGGACTTGCTACAATTGAACGTCCGCAAATTATAGAAGCAGATGATGCTATTATTCGCATTGTCCGTACTTGCGTTTGTGGTTCGGACCTTTGGAGTTACCGTAATCCCGAAATCGAAGAAGGACATAGAAATAGCGGTCATGAGGCGATCGGGATTGTCGAAGAAGTCGGAGAGGCTATTACAACGGTCAAACCGGGAGACCTTGTCATTGCACCTTTCACCCATGGCTGTGGGGAGTGTGACGCCTGTCGTGCTGGCTATGATGGCTCGTGTGATCATCATCCTGGTAACAACTGGTCAGGTGGTGTCCAGGCTGAGTATATCCGTTTCCACTATGCCAACTGGGCGCTGGTTAAAATTCCTGGACAACCTTCAGATTATAGCGAAGGTATGCTAAAGTCACTATTGACTCTTGCTGATGTCATGCCGACAGGTTACCATGCGGCGCGTGTTGCTAATGTGCAAAAAGGTGACAAAGTTGTAGTCATTGGAGATGGCGCTGTTGGTCAATGTGCAGTTATCGCAGCTAAAATGCGTGGGGCATCCCAAATTGTCCTTATGAGTCGCCACGAAGACCGTCAACAAATGGCCCTGGAGTCAGGTGCGACAGCTGTTGTGGCTGAGCGTGGTGAAGAAGGTATTGCCAAAGTCCGTGAAATCCTTGGCGGAGGAGCAGATGCCGCTCTTGAATGTGTTGGGACTGAAGCAGCCGTAGATCAAGCCCTTGGGGTTCTTCACAATGGTGGACGTTTAGGCTTCGTTGGTGTTCCTCATTACAATAACCGTGCGCTCGGTTCTACCTTTGCTCAAAATACAATAATCGGTGGTGGTCCAGCTTCTGTCACAACTTACGACAAGCAAGTATTACTAAAAGCCGTTCTGGATGGTGATATCAATCCAGGTCGCGTCTTTACTTCGAGTTATAAATTAGAAGATATTGACCAGGCTTATAAAGACATGGATGAACGTAAGACCATTAAGTCTATGATTGTGATGGATTAAAAAAGAAAATCCTAATGGAGATTTGAGCCTCTCTATTAGGATTTTTTATCATGTTTAATTTGTTGAGTTATGGCAGAGTGCTTTCTCTTAGAGTCAGTCTGGTTCCCAGCATAGTCAGGCTAGGGATTTTGCGACCGTGGAGGACTTCCTTGTTAAGAATATCCATGCCTGCTCGGCCCATTTCCTCAGTATAGACCGTGATGCTAGAAAGGGGAGGATAAACTTGCTTGGTCAGGCTGGTGTCGTTAAAAGAAATGAGGCTGACGCCATCTGGAAGGCTGATTCCAGCTTCTTGAAGGGCACGAAGGGCACCGATGGCTAAACTATCACTGGCGGCAAAAAATGCTGGTGGGAGTTGGTCTCCTAAGCTCTGAATGGCCTCCTTCATCAAGTCATAGCCAGACTGGGCAGTAAAGCTTCCTTGAAAGACCAGTTCATCATGATAGATTCCCTTTGATTGACTGTAGTTCTTAAAATTTTCCAGACGCTTGTCCTCAATGATTTCTTCTTGGTCTGTTGTTTCCTCAAGCCCTGTTAAAATTCCGATACGATCCATTCCTTGGCTGAGGAAATAATCGACAACCTGTTTCATGGCAGTGTAAAAATCCGTGATAATGCAGGTGTGCCCTAGAGAAAGTGTATCGCTGTCTAGAAATACAAGAGGTTTTTGGTATTCTTCAAAGGCAGAAATCTGAGCTCGGCTAAACTTTCCGATACAGAGTATCCCAATCACTTCCTCGCTAAGGGTAAAAGGATGGTCATTGAAATAGCGCAAGATATCATAGTCCAACTCTTGGGCTCTTTTTTCGATGCCTAGGCGAATCTGGTAGTAGTAGAGGTCGTCTAGCTCCCCTTGTTCGCTGACCCATTGGATAATGGCAATCTTTTGCTTGGGTTTGTGGGACTCGCCTGTCTTGAGGTGCTTGGTGTAGCCCAACTCTTCAGCAACAGTTAAAATACGGTGTCTGGTTTCTTCTGTAACAGATAGGCTCTGGTCGCGATTGAGGACACGGGATACGGTCGCGATAGAGACAGAGGCTAGCTGTGCAATGTCTTTTAAGGTAGCCATAAATCCTCCTTCTTTTAGGTTAGTATATCATATTTTTCTGCTTTTTACTGATAGTTTAGTAAAATTTTAGTAAAAAGGATTGACCTTGGTAAATCCCTTGGATACAATAGAAGAAAACGATTACACGTTAAGGTGATACTCAATGAAAATCAAAAAGCAAACTAGGAAGCTAGCCGCAGGCTGCTCAAAGCACTGCTTTGAGGTTGTAGATAAGACTGACAAAGTCAGTCACATATATAATCCAAGGTGAAGCTGACGTGGTTTGAAGAGATTTTCGAAGAGTATGACTTAACGAACAGTAAAAGGAGAATTTATATGACACAACATCTTACTGCAGAAGCTCTTCGCAAAGACTTTCTTGCTGTTTTTGGTCAAGAAGCAGACCAAACCTTCTTTTCACCAGGTCGTATCAATTTGATTGGTGAACACACAGACTACAACGGTGGGCACGTTTTTCCAGCTGCTATTTCTTTGGGAACTTATGGTGCAGCTCGTAAGCGTGACGACCAAATTTTACGTTTCTACTCAGCTAACTTTGAAGACAAGGGCATCATCGAAGTGCCTTTAGCGGATCTCAAGTTTGAAAAAGAGCACAACTGGACCAATTATCCAAAAGGAGTTCTTCATTTCTTGCAAGAAGCTGGACATGTGATTGACAAAGGTTTTGATTTTTATGTTTATGGGAATATCCCAAATGGTGCTGGTTTGTCTTCTTCAGCATCCTTGGAACTTTTGACAGGGGTAGTGGCAGAGCATCTCTTTGATTTAAAATTAGAGCGTCTCGATTTGGTTAAAATCGGCAAACAAACAGAAAATAACTTTATCGGAGTCAACTCTGGTATCATGGACCAGTTTGCTATAGGTATGGGGGCTGATCAACGTGCTATTTACTTAGATACTAACACTTTAGAGTATGATTTGGTACCACTTGATTTGAAGGACAATGTCGTTGTTATCATGAACACCAATAAACGCCGTGAATTGGCTGACTCTAAGTACAATGAACGCCGTGCTGAGTGTGAAAAAGCAGTGGAAGAGTTGCAAGTTGCCTTAGATATTCAGACCTTGGGTGAATTGGATGAGTGGGCCTTTGACCAATATAGCTACCTAATCAAAGATGAAAATCGTTTGAAACGTGCTCGTCATGCAGTGCTTGAAAATCAACGTACCCTCAAAGCTCAAGCAGCCCTCCAAGCAGGAGATTTGGAAACATTTGGTCGTTTGATGAATGCTTCTCACGTTTCGCTTGAGCATGATTATGAAGTAACTGGCTTAGAATTGGATACCCTTGTTCACACAGCTTGGGCACAAGAAGGAGTTCTCGGTGCTCGTATGACAGGGGCAGGTTTTGGCGGATGTGCCATTGCCTTGGTGCAAAAAGATGCTGTTGATGACTTTAAGGAAGCTGTAGGCAAACACTACGAGGAAGTAGTTGGCTACGCTCCAAGTTTCTATATCGCTGAAGTTGCAGGTGGCACTCGCGTCCTTGACTAGTCAAAAGGAGGCTTTATGGTGACCTTAGTAGATACATTTGTAACACATGTCATTTCTGAAAGTTCATTTGAGGAAATGGATCGAATCTACCTGACCAATCGTGTCTTGGCACGAGTGGGAGATGGTGTTTTGGAAGTTGAGACCAATCTGGATAAATTGATTGGCCTCAAGGACCAGCTGGTTGAGGAAGCTGTTCGATTAGAGACGATTGAAGATAGTCAGACTGCGCGTGAGATCCTTGGTGCTGAACTGATGGACTTGGTGACTCCTTGTCCGAGTCAGGTCAATCGTGATTTCTGGGAAACCTATGTCCACTCTCCTGAGCAAGCGATAGAGGATTTTTACCAACTCAGTCAGAAGAATGACTACATCAAACTCAAGGCCATTGCTAAAAATATCGCTTATCGTGTTCCATCTGATTACGGTGAACTTGAAATTACCATCAACCTCTCTAAGCCTGAAAAGGATCCGAAAGAGATTGCGGTGGCTAAGTTGGTGCAAGCTAGCCATTATCCCCAGTGTCAGCTTTGTATAGAGAACGAAGGCTACCATGGTCGGGTTAACCACCCAGCTCGCAGCAATCACCGTATTATCCGTTTTGAAATGGCTGGTCAGGAGTGGGGCTTCCAGTATTCGCCTTATGCCTACTTTAATGAGCACTGTATTTTCTTAGATGGCCAGCATCGTCCCATGGCCATTAGTCGTCAGAGCTTTGAACGCCTGCTGGCTATCGTAGAGCAGTTTCCAGGATATTTTGCTGGATCTAATGCTGACTTGCCGATTGTGGGGGGCTCTATTCTAACTCATGACCACTATCAGGGAGGACGTCATGTATTTCCTATGGAATTGGCTCCCTTGCAAAAGACCTTTCAATTTGCTGATTTTGAGCAGGTTAAGGCTGGGATTGTCAAGTGGCCAATGTCAGTGTTGCGTTTGACTTCGGATTTCAAAGAGGATTTGATCAACTTAGCTGACAAGATTTTGCAGGAATGGCGTCAGTATTCAGATCCTAGTGTGCAGATTTTGGCAGAGACAGACGGGACACCGCATCACACCATCACACCTATTGCGCGTAAGCGCGACGGTCAGTTTGAGTTGGACTTGGTTTTACGAGATAATCAAACATCACCAGAACATCCTGATGGCATCTATCATCCCCACAAGGATGTCCAACATATCAAGAAGGAAAATATCGGCTTGATTGAGGTCATGGGCTTGGCAATCTTGCCACCACGTCTGAAAGAAGAAGTGGAGCAAGTCGCTAGCTATCTCGTGGGAGAAGCTGATACAGTTGCCGATTATCATCAGGAATGGGCAGACCAACTTAGAGCCCAATATCCAGACATAACAGATAAAGAAAAAGCCCTTGAAATCGTCAAGGACTCTGTGGGTGCTATCTTTGCACGTGTACTTGAGGATGCAGGAGTCTACAAGCAGACGAAACAAGGACAGGCAGCCTTTATGCGCTTTGTGGAACAGGTCGGAATTTTACCAGACTAGGAGCTTTCTCCTTGCACAGTCCTATAAAAAGTAGTATCATAGTGTCGTTTGAAATATCAGGAGGAAACCATGAAAGATTTTCATTTTGACGCTATATCTGCTTTTGAAAATTACGAAATTGAACAAATGAGAGATGGTCACGTTGTGGTGACGACAAAAGTAGTGGACTCTTCGCTCAACTACTATGGCAATGCCCATGGTGGCTATCTCTTTACCCTTTGCGACCAGATCAGTGGTTTGGTGGTCATATCTCTGGGACTTGATGGAGTGACGCTCCAGTCCTCTATCAACTACCTCAAGGCAGGAAAACTCGACGATGTGCTGACCATTAAAGGAGAATGCGTCCATCAAGGTCGCACAACTTGTGTAGTAGATGTCGATATCACCAATCAAGAGGGCAGAAATGTCTGCAAAGCAATCTTTACCATGTTTGTCACAGGCCAACGGTCAGAAGACAGACAGGTAAGGATATAAAGAGTAATTTAATAGAGTGAGGTGAATTTTGGAATTTATAAAATTTGCCTTACTCATTTTTTGATATTGATATGATTTAATTCTAAAATAGAAAATTTAGTAATGTGGTAGAAAATACAAGAGTTGTGTTTTAATTTCTATGGTATAATTAAAAGCATGAAGATAAAAGAAATAAAGGAAGTTACTTTACAACCGTTCACGAAATGGACAGGTGGTAAAAGACAATTATTGCCTGTTATTAGAGAATTAATTCCTAAAACCTATAACAGGTATTTCGAACCTTTTGTTGGAGGTGGAGCTTTATTTTTTGATTTAGCTCCTAAAGATGCAGTTATTAATGATTTTAACGCTGAACTAATAAATTGCTATCAACAAATTAAGGACAATCCTCAAGAATTGATTGAAATTTTGAAAGTTCATCAGGAATATAATTCAAAAGAATATTATTTAGATTTACGTTCTGCTGATCGTGATGAAAGAATAGATATGATGTCCGAAGTACAAAGAGCTGCACGTATTCTCTATATGTTGAGAGTGGACTTTAATGGTCTATATCGTGTGAATTCTAAGAACCAATTTAATGTTCCATATGGACGTTATAAGAATCCTAAAATTGTTGATGAGGAATTGATATTTGCTATTTCAGTATACCTAAATAACAATCAACTAGAAATTAAAACGGGAGATTTTGAAAAGGCTGTTTTAGATGTTCAGCCAGGGGATTTTGTGTATTTTGATCCTCCATATATTCCATTGTCTGAGACGAGTGCCTTTACTTCCTACACTCATGAGGGGTTTTCTTATGATGATCAAGTAAGATTAAGAGATACCTTTAAAAAATTGAGTGATGCAGGGGCTTATGTTATGTTGTCAAACTCCTCTAGTTTTTTGGTAGAGGAGTTGTATCGAGATTTTAATATCCATTATGTTGAAGCTACCCGAACTAATGGAGCAAAATCTTCGAGTCGAGGAAAAATTTCTGAAATTATAGTCACAAATTATGAAAAATAACGAATATAAGTATGGAGGTGTTTTAATGACAAAACCATACTATAATAAAGATAAAATGATTCTTGTTCATGCAGATACGTTTAAGTTATTATCGAAAATGAAACCAGAAAGCATGGACATGATCTTTGCTGATCCTCCATATTTTTTGAGTAACGGTGGTATATCAAATTCTGGGGGACAGGTTGTATCTGTAGATAAAGGTGACTGGGATAAGATTTCTTCCTTTGAGGAAAAGCACGAATTCAATCGTAAATGGATTCGTTTAGCAAAAGAAGTTTTGAAGCCTAATGGGACTATTTGGATTTCGGGGAGTTTACATAATATTTACTCAGTTGGAATGGCATTAGAGCAAGAAGGTTTTAAAATTCTAAATAATATTACTTGGCAGAAAACAAACCCTGCACCTAATTTATCCTGTCGTTATTTTACTCATTCTACTGAAACTATTTTATGGGCAAGAAAAAATGATAAAAAAGCTCGTCATTATTACAATTACGATTTGATGAAAGAGCTAAATGATGGTAAGCAAATGAAAGATGTTTGGACAGGTGCTTTGACGAAAAAAGCTGAGAAATGGGCTGGCAAGCATCCAACACAAAAACCAGAATATTTATTGGAACGTATAATTTTGGCCTCTACTAAAGAGGGTGACTATATTCTAGATCCATTTGTTGGTAGTGGCACTACGGGTGTTGTTGCGAAGCGATTAGGTAGAAGATTTATAGGTATCGATTCTGAAAAAGAATATTTAAAAATTGCAAAGAAGAGGTTGGAGGTATAGAAAAGTGTTAGAGTTAGGTGAGTATGCAACTTATAAAGAATTTGGCCTTGAACTTATTAACTGTTTAGAACATTCTGGTTTTTCCGAGTCAATTAAAGAGGGAGAAGAAGCTAAATCTAGAATCCTTATAACACCTCAAGATATAACTTTGATATTTTATGGATATAAGGCAACAAACGAGGAGACTAAAAGACGATTAAAGAGAAATTCTTACGATTGTTTAGTAAGATTTAAGGAAGAAGATGTAAGTTTTATAACAATCTGTAAGGAAATAATAGAAAAATGTCATATTGAAAAATTTCCTGTAAAACTAATAAAGAATATAGTATATATTGTCTTGAGGTCAATCTCACAAAGGCCATTAACAACAATAGAATCTACAATTTCAGATTATTTATTAATTGAAAACCAACTAATTAGAATTAATAATCCATTATACAATGACAGATATCTATCATCAGAAGAAATTGATAATGGTATTAAAGAGTTAAGAAGTGTATTAGCTTCATTGAATGATGTTGGAAAATTTTCCTTGCAAGAAATTATAAATATAATAAGTTATATTGCAATTATCGAGGAATTTAATTATCCGAAACTTGAGGGTGATACTAAATATAGAGGACGTTCAGATTGTTTTGGTAGATATATTGAGGTTTTATTTGGTGATATAGATGAACTTAGTAGACATATTTCTGAACAATCTTTTTCTGTAGGTGCGCATTTTATTCATGATCAAAGATACCAAGATTATTATTTAACTAAATATATAGATATGGATAGACTTGAGTTGAACAATCAAGGTGAATATTTTTAAGAAAGGAATCTTATGAATCTATTAAATTATCATAAATTACCGTCAGAAGAGCGCTTGGAAAAATTTCTTTCTACGCTTTCAATTACCAACAGAACGCCAGAGTACTATGTGAATTGGAGTAAAGTTAATCGTGAGACCAAGAAGTATGAATTAGAGTTAAATACATTAAACTACTTAATTGGTAAAGACGATATCTATTCAGAAGCATTACACTTATTCACTAAACAACCCAATTTGTTAAAAGCAATTCCTAGTCTGATTGCAAGTCGAGATAAAGTTTTGGATGTTTTAACAATAGATGAAAACGATAATATGTCTTTTGAGCAATTGGATTTCAAAACGATAGACACTAGTAGAATAGATGATTACATGAAATTTATTGTTCAATCTGGTTTATTATTTTTTTTACAACAACATGCTAATCGTTCATTAGTTGATTATGTTTATGGAGTAGAGACTGGACTAGATAGCAATGCACGAAAAAATCGAAGTGGAACAACCATGGAGGGGATTTTAGAGAGACATGTAGCAAAAATTTCTCAGAAACAAAAATTGGAATGGAAATCTCAAGCTACAGCCCAATTTATTAAGGATAAGTGGGGGATTAAAGTACCTGTTGATAAGTCTGAGAGAAGATTTGATGTTGCAGTTTATTCCCGAGAAAAACATAAGGTTTGGTTGATTGAAACGAATTATTATGGCGGCGGAGGAAGTAAATTAAAAGCGGTTGCTGGAGAGTTTACTGAACTCAGTCAATTTGTTATTACTTCAGATGACAATGTTGAATTTGTTTGGGTTACTGATGGTCAAGGATGGAAAACAGCACATTTACCACTAGCAGAAGCATTTAGTCACATTACGAATGTATTCAATTTAGAGATGTTAAGAGAAGGATTTTTAGCTGATTTATTTTTACAATAATTGTTCATTAACTATAAACAAAAAAGAGGCTCACACCTCTTTTTCTTATTTCTTTTTATGATTTAATACAGCATTGAGTACAATGGCGAGTAGGCTGGCTACGACGATTCCGTTTGAGAAGAACATTTGGAAGGCTGTCGGCATGCTGATAAAGAGATTACTGTTATTGAGTCCGACCCCTGCAGCGATGGATACAGCTGCGATAAGGAAGTTATGTTCATTGTTAGCAAAGTCAACACGGGCGAGGATTTGCATCCCTTGAATCGATACAAAACCAAACATCACCAGCATGGCACCACCGAGGACAGGGCTCGGAATGATTTGGGCAAGGGCACCAAACTTAGGAAGGAGTCCAAGGAGAACCAGGAAACCAGCCGCGTAGTAGATTGGTAGGCGAGTCTTGATACCTGATAATTTAACCAAACCAACGTTTTGTGAAAATCCTGTGTAAGGGAAGGTGTTAAAGATTCCTCCGAGAAGTACGGCCAAGCCTTCTGCGCGGTAACCGTTGCGCAGGCGTGTGCTGTCGATTGGGTCTTTCGTGATATCAGACAAGGCCAGATAAACACCAGTAGACTCAACCATAGACACCGTTGCGATGATACACATCATGACAATAGATGAGATTTCAAAGGTTGGCATCCCAAAGTAGAGGGGAGTTGGGACATGGACAAGCGGTGCTGCCGCAACAGGGGAGAAGTCCACCAAGCCCATGCTAGCAGCAATGGCAGTTCCAACAACCAAACCAATCAAAATAGAGATAGACTTGATAAATCCTTTGGTAAAGATGTTGATCAAGAGGATAATCAAAACAGTAATAGCTGCAAGTAGGAGACTTTGACCAGTTGGCTCTGGAACGTTATTTCCCATATTTCCAATAGCAACAGGAATCAAGGTTAAACCAATCGTGGTAATAACAGATCCTGTTACGATAGATGGGAAGAGATTGGCTACTTTTGAGAAAACGCCTGAAACAAGAACCACGTAAATCCCTGATGCGATAAGGGCACCAAACATAGCACCACTACCATGGCTTTGCCCAATCATAATCAAGGGAGCGACCGACTGGAAGGCAACTCCAAGAACGACTGGGAGTCCAATTCCAAAGTATTTGTTGAGTTGGAGTTGGAGGAAGGTTGCCACTCCACACATGAAGATATCTGTAGAAATCAGGTAGGTTAGCTGCTCAGTTGAATAGCCAAGGGCTGTCGCAATCATGATAGGAACCAGGATAGATCCTGAGTACATGGCTAGTAAGTGCTGCAAGCCAAGAACGGCTGCTTGTGAATGTTTTTCTTGAGTTTGCATTAGAGATCTGCCTCCTTAAAAATAACTTGACCATTTTCAAAACGATCCAAACGAGCGAGTGATAAGACAGGATAGCCTGCTTTTTCAAGCAAATCACGGCCATCTTGGAAGGATTTTTCAATCACAATACCGATAGCTTCGACTGTGGCACCAGCTTGTTCGATGATTTGAATCAAGCCTTTGGCAGCTTGGCCGTTAGCAAGGAAATCGTCGATAATCAAAACCTTGTCCTCTGGTGAGAGGAATTTTCCAGCGATAGAAACGGTGCTGGTTACCTGCTTGGTAAAGGAGTAAACTTCGGCAGTTAAGATTCCTTCGTTCATAGTGATGTTTTTAGCTTTTTTAGCGAAAATCATGGGAATGTTTAAGGCTTCCGCTGTAAAAACGGCTGGGGCAATACCTGACGCTTCAATGGTCACGACTTTGGTAATACCAGCAGAAGCAAATTTTTCCGCAAAAACCTTACCAATCTCTCGCATCAAGCTAAAGTCAACTTGGTGGGTTAAAAAGGAATCTACCTTGAGGATGTTATCACCCAAGATATGCCCATCCTTGAGGATGCGCTCTTCTAATAATTTCATAAGACCTCCTAAAGTCTAAAAGCCAATCCATTTGCTTGTTTATAATTTCTAGCAAGAAATAGAAAAAGGACCTACTTAATCTCTAAGTAAGTCCCCGAAATAGGCATGGCGAAAAAGGCCATACCTCATTTCTGACTTACTTATTGTTAGGTGTTCCGGCACCTTGTAGAAACGTCGTGCCAATTCACGACATAAACAAGTAAAATGATATTCAATTTTAAATAGGCTTGAGCCAATGTTCTCATTTTACACTAAATAACTTTAGAAATCAAATATTTTGTTAGTGTTTTTGTTTTAAAAACGAACAAATATAAGAAAAGCGGACAAAGATTAACTTATTGGCTAACATTTATACTCAATGAAAATCAAAGAGCAAACTAGGAAGCTAGCCGCAGGCTGTACTTGAGTACGGTAAGGCGACGCTGACATGGTTTGAATTTGATTTTCGAAGAGTATTAGAAGATTTTTTCATCATAAAAGGGCATATTATTAGGTTTTTAAACGCCTGACAATATGCCTCTTTCTAACTTTAAAGACTTTTTCCCAATCTTTATTATTCTACTCGCTAAATCTTAAAAAATAGCCATCTGGGTCTAGAACTGCAAATTCATGGGGATATATAAAGCTATCTCCTACTCGAAATTCTCTTTTTGTCAGGGGACGATGGATAGGATAGTCAGCTTCCAGCAGTTTTTGGTGGAGCTGAGGAACATCTGCAATGCCAAAGGAAATATTGACACCGCGCCCGAAAGGATAGGTCAGCTGAGCTAATTCTTCTACGCTGCCTTCTTCTAGCATAAGTTGGCAGTCTTCAAGCGAGAGGAAGAGAAATTTCTCCTCTGGACGCTCGTATTCGACAGAAAATCCTAGCAGGTCGCAGTAGAAGTGGCGTGATTTTTCGATGTCAGATACTACAAATTCAGGAATGACAGCTTGATAGTCCATTCGTTTTCTCCTTAGAGTTCAATCTCCATGACAATGGGTGTATGGTCTTGGCGAGCTCCTGAGTCGATCATATCAGACTTAGTCACCTTGTCAGCGATGCGGTTACTTGTGAGCCAGTAGTCGATTCTCCAGCCTGTATTGTTGATTTTAGAAGTCTTGCTGCGTTGTGCCCACCAAGTGTAGCGTTCTGGAACATCGCCATGAATATGGCGGAAGGTGTCGGTAAATCCAGTTGCCAAAAGGTTGGTAAATCCAGCACGTTCCTCGTCGGTAAATCCAGGTGAACGGCGGTTGCTGGCAGGATTTGCAAGGTCGATTTCATTGTGGGCCACGTTGTAGTCACCAGTTGCAAGGACTGGTTTTTCTTTGTCTAGTTCAGCCAAGTACTCAGCATATTTGACATCCCAGACTTGACGTTCTTCCAAGCGTTTGAGGCCGTCGCCAGCGTTTGGAGTGTAAACTTGGGTCACGAAAAATTCATCAAATTCCAAGGTGATGATGCGGCCTTCCAAGTCCATGGTAGAAGGAGCACCGATTTCTGGAAAAGTGACAGTGGGTGTGAGTTCTTTCTTATAGAGGAACATAGTACCAGCATAGCCTTTGCGGGCAGGCTCTTGGGAAGAGCGCCAAGTGTTTTCATAGTCTGGGAAGAGTTCCTCTAAAATTTCCAAGTGTTTCTTTGTAGGACCCTTGGCAGAAAGCTTGGTTTCTTGGATAGCGATGATATCAGCATTTTCAGCGACCAAGGTTTGTAGGACTTCTTGGGATAATTTCGCGCGAGCTGAGTCACTAGTTAGGGCTGCGTTGAGGGAATCAATATTCCATGAGATGAGTTTCATAAAGTTACCTTTTTCATTCAGATTTATAGATTTTATTATACCAAAAAAAGGTCTATTTCCCCAGCGTATGGTTTGAAAAATCACTCTTTAGACTTTATCCTGAGAAAATAAAAATTCCCTAAACTATTTAGAAAAAAATCTAAATAGTTCTTGTGTTTAGAATAGAAAGGTGTATAATGTTATTTAGAAAAACATCTAAATAGAAAGTGAAGTTACATATATGTCAAATAAGAGAACAATCCTTCTTTTTGTGGTCTTGGCTTATGCCCTTGCTTGGATAATATGGTTGTCACTATGGCTAAGTGGTGTTGGTCTAAATTCTCCATGGAGTCAACTTGCTAGTATTGTAGACATGTGGATGCCTGCACTTGCAGTCTTTATTTTAGGGAAAATCACGAATCAACCTAGTGGAATCAAATCTAAATTAGTTGTGAATCTCAAGAGGAACTGGCGCTTTTACTTACTAGCTCTCTGGTTACCAGCAGTCATCAGTTTTTTAGGAGCGGGACTTTATTTTCTTGTATTTCCTAGCAATTTCAGCCTTGGCTTTGAATCTATTCAAGCCATCTTACAAGAAAAAGGTGTCTCTCAATCAGCTATTCCCATATCTTCCTTGGTCTTGATTCAAATCCTAGCTAGTTTGACCTACGCTCCTTTTCTTAATAGTTTCTTTGCATTTGGGGAGGAAATTGGTTGGCGTGGCTATCTTTACCCAGTGCTAAGAGGACGCTTTTCACTAGTCCAGACTCATGTCTTGCTTGGTCTCATTTGGAGTCTTTGGCATCTACCAATCAATTTGCAAGGCTATAATTATGGACTATCTTATTTTGCTTATCCTGTTTTGGGAGTTGTCGCCATGTTTCTATTTTGTTTTAGCGTAGGAATATTGTTGAGCTGGTTGTTGGAAAAGACAGGTTCTATCTGGGCTTCTGCCCTATTTCATGGGGCAATCAATGCAACTGCAGGTATTGGGTTACTCTTTCAATTACCAGGAGAAAAAGTTTCAAGCCTCTTGATTTTAGGGCCATCACCGACTGGAATGCTATCAGTTCTACCTTGCTTATTCCTAGCCCTACTAATATTACAAAGGGAAAGGAGGCATTATGAGTTTTGCAAATAGTTTTAAAGCCTTATCTCATCCAGTTAGGAGAGAGATTTTAAATTTACTCAAAGCAGGTAGATTATCTGCAGGAGAAATTGCCAGTCAATTTGAGTTGACAGGTGCAACGATTTCACACCATCTCACGATTTTGAAAGCAGCGGATTTGATTCATGAAATGAAAGAAAAAAACTTTATTTACTATGAGTTAAATACATCGGTTTTAGAGGATATAATGGTTTGGTTAGCAGATCTGAAAGGAGATCATTTTGATAAAGATAAAAATCAATAAGAAATTGGTAGTATTTACGAGCATTCTCATCCTACTACCTTCCCTTGTATGTTGTGTTTTCTGGAATCAATTACCAGAGGAGATACCCACTCATTTTAATCTACTGGGTCAAGCAGATGGCTACAATCATAAAATGTCTGCTATCTTTGGATTACCGATTCTCATGCTTTTGATGCATTGGTTGCTTCTATTTATAATGATTAAGGATCCTAAATCTAGCAATATCAGTTCAAAAATACAACTTTTGATTTACTGGATTATTCCTTTTGTATCTTGTCTATTAATGATTTCTATCTTCGGAGAATCTTTGGGTTATTCCATGATGAGTGGGCTACTAGCTCAGATTTTTATGGGAGTCATGATGATCATAATTGGAAATTATCTACCAAAAACACAACGAAATTATATAATCGGTATTCGACTACCGTGGACCTTGGAGAATGATGGAAACTGGAGAAAAACGCATCGCCTAGCTGGAAAAATTTGGGTATTAGGAGGATTGTTATTGTTTCTAAATTCCTTTGTGCAACTATATGTTTACTGGGTATTCTTCTTGACACTTTTCTTTGTAGTGATAATTCCTAGTGTCTATTCTTATCAATTATCAAAATCAGAATCTTGAAATAGCTACTGGAGTCATTAGTTTGAGAAGTTGGTCTGATATGTCTATTTCCCCAACGTATGGTTTGAAAAATCACCCTCTTTCGTTTATAATAAAGAATGATTTTATGAAAGGGAGTGAAAATAAATGAAATTTTACTCATATGACTATGTACTTAGCCAAATCAGTCAGCAAAATGGCATCATGATTGGCTTTGGAATTGTTCTCCTAGCTATCACAGGATTTTTTGCTTTTAAAGCCTATCGAGATAAAAAGGGGACTAAGTTTCGGGAATTGGTCATGATTTTGGCCTTGACCTTGGTGGCCATGCTTTTGGTGACAATCTCAAAATACCAGACCAATCAAGCCTCTAACAACCAATTTCAAACCTCCCTTCATTTCATAGAGGTTGTTTCCAAAGACTTGGGAGTGGATAAATCAGAAGTTTATGTCAATACTTCTGCAGCCACTGATGGAGCGCTTGTCAAGGTAGGTCCAAATTTCTACCGCGCCATGAACGGGAGCCAACCAGACAAGTATCTTTTAGAGAAATTAGAATTGCATCAAACAGACGCTATTGAATTGGTGGAGGTAAACAAATGACACTCAATTATATGGAAATTTTAATCAAACTGGCCTTGGGGCTCTTCTCGCTTGTTTTTGTTATCAATGTGACAGGAAAGGGGAACCTAGCACCTAACTCTGCGACAGACCAAATTCAGAACTATGTTCTTGGTGGTATCATCGGTGGGGTGATTTACAATAGTTCTATCAGCATTCTGCAGTACGCAGTGATTTTGATGATGTGGACGATTTTGGTCTTGACCCTCAAGTGGCTCAATAACAATGTTCGTTTTGTCAAACGCTTGATTGATGGAAAACCAACTCTCCTTATCAAAAATGGGCAGATTGACCCAGAAGCCTGTCGTTCAGTTGGTTTGTCTGCAGCAGAAGTTGCTCTCAAACTTCGTAGCCAAGGGATTTTCCAGATGAAACAGGTCAAATGCGCTGTGCAGGAGCAAAATGGCCAACTCATCGTGGTCCAAATGGGGGATGAAAATCCTAAGTATCCAGTTGTGACTGACGGTGTGATCCAAGTCGATGTTTTGGAATCGATTGGCCGTAGCGAAGAGTGGCTGCTTGATAATCTAAGCAAACAAGGACATGACAATGTGGCCAATATCTTTATCGCTGAGTATGACAAGGGTGCCGTCACAGTTGTAACCTATGAATAAGAAAAACCTGGGGTCTTGGCCTCAGGTTTCTATTTGCAATCAGAAAGGGATTTTATGTCCATTATTCAAAAACTTTGGTGGTTTTTCAAGTTAGAAAAACGCCGTTATCTAGTCGGAATCGTGGCCCTGATCTTGGTTTCCGTCCTCAACCTCATTCCACCTATGGTTATGGGGCGGGTTATTGATGCTATTACATCGGGGCAATTAACCCAGCAGGACCTCCTTCTTGACCTATTTTACTTGCTTCTTGCAGCCTTTGGGATGTACTATCTGCGCTATGTTTGGCGTATGTATATCCTTGGGACTTCTTATCGTCTGGGACAGATTATGCGGTCTCGCTTGTTTGAGCATTTCACAAAAATGTCTCCAGCCTTTTATCAGACCTATCGTACAGGGGACCTGATGGCACACGCTACAAATGATATCAATGCCTTGACGCGTCTCGCAGGGGGTGGTGTTATGTCTGCGGTGGATGCCTCGATCACGGCTTTGGTGACTTTGCTGACCATGCTTTTTAGTATTTCATGGCAAATGACCCTAGTTGCCATTTTACCCTTACCTTTCATGGCTTATGCGACCAGTCGTCTAGGGAGAAAGACCCACAAGGCCTTTGGCGAATCCCAAGCTGCCTTTTCCGAACTTAATAACAAGGTACAGGAGTCTGTATCAGGTATTAAAGTGACCAAGTCTTTCGGTTACCAGGCGGACGAGTTGAAGTCCTTTCAGGCAGTCAATGAATTGACCTTCCAGAAGAACCTGCAAACCATGAAATACGATAGTCTCTTTGACCCTATGGTTCTCTTATTTGTTGGTTCCTCCTATGTTTTAACGCTCTTGGTCGGCTCCTTGATGGTTCAGAAAGAGCAAATCACGGTTGGGAATCTGGTCACCTTTATAAGCTACTTGGATATGCTGGTCTGGCCTCTCATGGCCATTGGCTTCCTCTTTAATATTACCCAGCGAGGGAAGGTTTCCTATCAGCGGATTGAGGAACTTTTGTCTCAGGAATCACCTGTACAGGACCCTGAGTTTCCTTTAGATGGAATTGAAAACGGGCGCTTGCAGTATTCCGTTGATAGTTTTGCATTTGAAAATGAGGAAACACTGACAAATGTTCACTTTAGTTTGGAAAAAGGGCAAACTCTGGGATTGGTCGGGCAAACAGGCTCTGGAAAAACGTCCTTGATTAAGCTCCTCTTGCGTGAGTACGATGTGGATAAGGGAGCCATTTATCTAAATGGACATGATATTAGAGATTATCGTCTGACAGACCTTCGTAGTCTTATGGGTTATGTTCCTCAGGATCAATTCCTCTTTGCGACTTCTATCTTAGACAATATTCGCTTTGGAAATCCGAACTTGACCCTTTCTGCAGTCGAGGAAGCGACTAAGCTAGCTCAAGTTTATCAAGACATTGTAGACATGCCTCAGGGATTTGAGACCATTATCGGTGAAAAGGGAGTCAGTCTTTCTGGAGGTCAAAAGCAGCGTCTGGCCATGAGTCGGGCTATGATTTTAGACCCTGATATCTTGATTTTGGATGATTCTTTGTCGGCCGTGGATGCCAAGACAGAGTATGCGATTATCGACAACCTTAAGGAGACGCGAAAGGACAAGACAACCATTATTACGGCTCATCGCCTGAGTGCAGTTGTCCATGCAGATTTGATTTTAGTTCTGCAAAATGGTCAAATCATCGAACGAGGCAGGCACGAAGACTTACTAGCTTTGGATGGCTGGTATGCCCAAACCTACCAGTCTCAGCAGCTGGAAATGAAAGGAGAAGAAGATGCAGAATAAACAAGAACAATGGACTGTATTGAAGCGCTTGATGTCTTATCTCAAGCCTTACGGCCTCCGGACCTTTTTGGCACTCAGTTTTATCCTAGCGACGACGGTCATTAAAAGTGTCATTCCCCTTGTGGCTTCCCACTTTATTGACCAGTATCTCAGCAATCTCAACCAACTTGCCGTTACCGTTTTGCTGGTCTACTATGGCCTTTATATCCTACAAACTCTGGTCCAGTATGTCGGCAATCTTCTTTTTGCGAGGGTCTCCTACAGCATCGTTAGAGATATTCGTCGAGATGCCTTTACCAATATGGAAAAGCTGGGCATGTCTTATTTTGACAAGACGCCAGCAGGCTCTATCGTCTCTCGTTTGACAAATGACACCGAGACTATCAGTGATATGTTTTCGGGGATTTTATCTAGCTTTATCTCAGCAGTTTTCATCTTTCTGACAACTCTTTATACCATGTTGGTATTGGATTTTCGTTTGACAGCACTGGTCTTGCTCTTTCTCCCCTTGATTTTTCTTTTGGTCAATCTCTATCGGAAAAAATCAGTGAAAATCATTGAGAAAACCAGAAGTCTCTTGTCAGATATCAATAGCAAGCTGGCTGAAAACATCGAGGGAATCAGAATAATCCAGGCCTTTAATCAAGAGAAGCGCTTGCAGGCAGAATTTGATGAAATCAACCAAGAACACTTGGTCTACGCCAACCGTTCTGTAGCCTTGGATGCCCTCTTTTTACGTCCTGCCATGAGTTTGCTGAAACTTCTAGGCTACGCTGTTTTGATGGCCTACTTTGGCTATCGTGGACTTTATCTGGGAATAACTGCCGGAACCATGTATGCCTTTATCCAGTACATCAATCGTCTCTTTGATCCCCTGATTGAGGTGACTCAAAACTTTTCAACCCTTCAAACTTCCATGGTGTCTGCAGGTCGTGTATTTGCCTTGATTGACGAGAGGACCTATGAACCTCTTCAAGAAAATGGCCAGGCTAAAGTCAAAGAAGGCAATATCCGGTTTGAACATGTGTGTTTCTCATATGACGGTAAACATCAGATTCTGGATGATATTTCCTTTTCGGTTAACAAGGGTGAAACCATTGCTTTTGTAGGCCATACAGGTTCAGGGAAATCGTCTATTATCAATGTCCTCATGCGCTTTTATGAATTCCAGTCAGGGCGAGTTCTCTTGGATGGTGTGGACATTAGGGACTACAGTCAGGAAGAGCTGAGAAAAAACATCGGTCTGGTCTTGCAGGATCCCTTCCTCTATCATGGGACCATTAAGTCCAATATCGCCATGTACCAAGAGATCAGTGATGACCAGGTCCAGGCTGCAGCAGCCTTCGTGAATGCAGATTCCTTTATCCAAGAACTTCCTCAGGGTTATGATTCCCCTGTTTCTGAGCGTGGCTCCAGTTTTTCAACAGGTCAGCGTCAGCTTCTTGCCTTTGCCAGAACAGTCGCCAGTCAGCCTAAAATCCTGATTTTGGATGAAGCGACAGCCAATATTGACTCTGAAACAGAAAGTTTGGTTCAAGCTTCTCTGGCTAAGATGAGACAGGGACGAACAACCATTGCTATCGCCCACCGCCTTTCGACCATCCAAGACGCCAACTGTATCTATGTTTTGGACAAGGGGCGCATTATCGAGAGTGGAACCCATGAGGAACTCTTGGATCTGGGTGGAACCTACCACAAGATGTATAGTTTGCAGGCGGGTTCTATGTCTTAATACTCTTTGATTTTCATTGAGTGTAAGAAGGAAATCCTTCAAATTACAGATTTCTTTCACCGCCTTTTCCATTTTGTGGTATAATGAAAAATGTTGACAAATAGTATAATAAAAACAAAGGAGAAACAGCATGCTGAAATGGGAAGACTTGCCCGTGGAAATGAAATCAAGCGAGGTTGAGTCTTACTACCAGCTTGTCTCTAAAAGGAAGGGTTCGCTGATTTTCAAGCGTTGTTTGGACTGGGTTCTAGCCGTAATCTTGCTGATTCTGACCTCTCCCATCTTTCTCATCTTGAGCATTTGGATCAAGTTGGATAGCAAGGGGCCAGTGATTTACAAGCAAGAGCGCGTGACCCAGTACAATCGACCTTTCAAGATTTGGAAGTTCCGTACCATGGTGACGGATGCAGACAAAAAAGGAAGTTTGGTGACTTCTGCTAACGATAGTCGCATTACCAAGGTTGGCAATTTCATCCGCCGTGTCCGTTTAGACGAACTACCTCAGTTGGTCAATGTCCTTAAAGGTGAGATGTCTTTTGTCGGTACACGACCTGAAGTGCCACGCTACACAGAGCAGTATAGCCCTGAAATGATGGCTACCTTACTTTTGCCGGCAGGGATTACCTCTCCAGCCAGCATTCACTACAAGGATGAGGACACTATCATCAGTCAAATGACCGAAAAAGGCCTGTCAGTTGACCAAGCCTATGTCGAACACGTCCTCCCCGAAAAGATGAGCTATAACCTTGCCTATCTCCGAGAGTTTAGTTTCCTTGGGGACATCAGAATCATGTTTCAAACCGTGTTTGAAGTGCTAAAATAAAGTAGTCATAAGAAAATGAGTACAGATAAAAGGAGCAAATCAATGCCAAATTACAATATTCCATTTTCACCACCCGATATTACGGAAGCAGAAATTGCTGAAGTAGCGGATACCCTGCGTTCTGGTTGGATCACAACAGGTCCTAAGACAAAAGAACTAGAGCGTCGCTTGTCTCAATATACACAGACACCTAAGACCGTCTGCCTCAACTCTGCGACTGCCGCTCTTGAGTTGATTTTGCGCGTCTTGGAAGTGGGACCTGGTGATGAAGTCATCGTTCCAGCCATGACCTATACAGCTTCATGTAGTGTCATCACTCACGTGGGAGCAACTCCTGTCATGGTGGATATCCAAGCAGATACGTTTGAGATGGACTATGACCTGCTTGAGCAAGCTATCACTGAAAAGACCAAGGTGATTATTCCAGTAGAGCTTGCAGGGATTGTTTGCGACTACGACCGTTTGTTCCAAGTTGTGGAGAAGAAACGTGATCTCTTTACCGCTTCAAGCAAGTGGCAAAAAGCCTTTAACCGTATCGTGATTGTTTCTGATAGTGCCCATGCTTTGGGATCTACTTATAAAGGGCAACCAGCTGGTTCTATCGCTGACTTTACTTCCTTCTCATTCCACGCCGTTAAGAACTTTACAACTGCAGAAGGTGGAAGTGCCACTTGGAAAGCCAATCCAGCGATTGACGACGAAGAGATGTACAAGGAATTCCAAATTCTTTCCCTTCACGGGCAAACTAAGGATGCTCTTGCCAAGATGCAACTGGGTTCATGGGAATACGATATCGTCACACCAGCCTACAAGTGTAATATGACAGATATCATGGCTTCCCTTGGTTTGGTACAATTGGACCGCTACCCAAGTTTGCTAGAACGTCGTAAGGAGATCGTGAACCGCTATGATCGTGGTTTTGCAGGTTCTCGTATCCATCCATTGGCACACAAGACTGAAACTGTCGAATCTTCACGCCACCTCTACATCACCCATGTAGAAGGAGCGAGTTTAGAAGAACGCAATCTTATTATCCAAGAATTAGCTAAAGCAGGAATTGCAAGCAATGTCCACTACAAACCGCTTCCGCTTTTGACAGCCTATAAGAATCTTGGTTTTGATATGGCGAACTATCCTAAGGCTTATGCCTTCTTTGAAAATGAAATTACGCTCCCTCTTCACACTAAATTAAGCGATGAAGAAGTGGACTATATCATTGAGACTTTCAAAACAGTTTCTGAAAAAGTACTAGCTTCATCAAAAAAATTGTAAAAAAGTCTTGACAAAGAAAAAACAAAGTATTAAAATAAGTTCAACAAATCAGAAAAGTAACTATTTTTGATCTTCAGGGAGCCTGTGGTCATTGTGAACAGGTGGTTGGAAGTAGTGAAAGTGGGCTGATTTTAAAAATGAATTTGAAACAATGAAAATTCGGTGCGCACACCTTACAGTGCAACTTGTTGTTAGACAAGGCAGAGATGTAAAGGGGAATAGTCCCTTTATAATTGAGGTGGCACCGCGTTACCAACGCCCTCACACGGAAGTATATTCTGTGTGTGGGCTTTTTTCATATCTTGGAACCAATACAGAAAGAGGAAATTTTATGACAACTAAAGGTTATTTTGGACAATTTGGTGGTAGTTTTGTACCGGAGCCGATTCAGGCTTTGTTGGATGAGTTGGAAGTGACATTTGACAAGTACAAGGATGATCCAGAGTTTTTGGCAGAATTTCGTCATTACTTAAAGGACTATTCCGGTCGCGAAACACCACTCTATTTTGCGGAAAGTTTGACAGACCACCTAGGTGGCGCTAAGATTTATCTCAAGCGCGAAGACCTTAACCACCTTGGTTCTCACAAGCTCAACAACGTTTTAGGACAAATTCTTTTGGCTAAACGCATGGGCAAAAAACGAGTAATCGCAGAAACAGGAGCTGGTCAGCACGGTGTTGCGACAGCAGCGGCTGCAGCCAAGTTTGGTATGGCCTGTGATGTCTACATGGGGGCAGAGGATGTGGAGCGTCAACGTCTCAATGTTTTCCGTATGGAGATGATGGGAGCAACTGTTCATGCAGTTGAAACAGGGACTCGTACCCTCAAAGATGCTGTTGATGCAGCCTTTGGAGCATGGATGAATGACCTTGAAGCCTTCTATGTTCTGGGATCTGCTGTAGGTCCTCACCCTTATCCAACCATTGTTCATGAGTTCCAAAAGGTCATCAGTGAAGAATCTCGCCGTCAAATCTTAGAAAAAGAAGGTCGTTTACCAGACTACGTTATTGCTTGTGTAGGTGGTGGTTCCAATGCCATCGGTGCTTTTTCTCAGTATGTGGCTGATGAAGAAGTTAAATTGGTTGGGGTCGAAGCTGCTGGTCATGGACTTGATACAGACAAGCACGCAGCTACTATGACAAAAGGTAGTATCGGAATTGTCGACGGCATGAAGACTTATGCAGTCTTTAAGGAAGATGGAGAGCTAGCTCCAGTTTACTCTATCTCAGCTGGATTGGACTATCCAGGGGTTGGCCCAGAACACGCCTACTTCAAAGATTCCGGTCGAGTGGAATATGTTGCAGCGACGGATGAAGAAGCTGTTCAGGCTCTCCTTCTCCTCAGCAAGACTGAAGGGATTATCCCAGCGATTGAAAGTTCGCACGCTATCGCAGAAGCAGTTAAACGTGCACCGAAACTAAGTAAAGATGACATTATCATCATCAATGTCTCTGGTCGTGGAGACAAGGACGTAGCTGCTATTGCAGACTACCTAGAAGCTAAAAAATAAAAGATGGAAAAATTACAGTCTTTTCTCTCACAGAGAGCTTGTGGTTGCTGGAAACAAGCAGAGAAAGCTGTAAGGTTGGGTCCATCTGAAACGAGAGAAGAAAACATAATTCTCAAGGGAGTGCCCTTTATCGCACAGCCTGTTACAGGAGGTTTCTGAGACAGGAATGAGAGATAGGAGAAATCCTATAATTGAGGTGGCACCGCGAATTTCGTCCTCACGCAAGTTATTTTGCGTGGGGATTTTTCATACAGTCGCCACGGACTAGAAGTAGAACTGAAAGGGAAATTACAATGGAACGAATCATTCATGGAGATGTCTTATCACCAATCTTGGCTTATATGCGCCTAAAGGGGCAACACAAGGTTATTTTAGAAAGTATTCCGAGAGACAAGGAAACCGCTCGTTTTTCTATCTTAGCCTATAATCCAGTTTTTGAGATTAAGTTTGAAAATGGAGTTCTTTATCAAAATGGTCAAGTGATTGATCAGGATCCCTTAGATTTCCTTTATGAAGTGACTCATAAGAGCCAGCACCATTCAGATCTACCTTTTGGTGGTGGGGCAATTGGTTTTGTTGGTTACGATATGATTTCGCTTTATGAAGAAATTGGTCAAATCCCTCAAGATACAATTGGAACGCCAGACATGCATTTCTTTGTCTATGAGAGTTACATGGTCTTTGACCACAAGAAGGAAAAAATTCATGTCATCGAGGAGGCTCTCTATAGTGAGCGCAGTCAAGAAGCCTTGGAAGAAGCCTTGAACCAAGTGCTTGAGGAATTACGCATTCCTGCTCCAAATGAATTTGAAGACTTGGATCTATCTCCGTTAGACTTCAAACCGCATATCGCTCCTCAGAAGTTTGAGGAAATGGTGGAAATAGCTCGTGACTTGATTCGTAACGGGGATATGTTCCAATGTGTACTCAGTCAGCGTTTCTCAGCAGAAGTTACTGGAAATCCATTTGACTTCTACAGAAATCTCCGCGTGACCAATCCATCCAATTACCTCTATTTCTATGATTTTGGGGATTATCAAATCATCGGTGCTAGTCCAGAAAGTTTGGTTTCTGTCAAAAATGGCATCGTGACAACCAATCCGATCGCAGGGACACGACCAAGAGGAGCTACGGATGAAGAAGACAAGGCTTTGGCGACAGACCTGCTTTCGGATGAGAAGGAAACAGCAGAGCATCGGATGTTAGTAGACTTGGGACGTAACGATATTGGTCGCATCTCTGAAACGGCCAGTGTCCAAGTCACTAAGTATATGGAAGTGGAGCTTTTCCGTTATGTCATGCATTTGACCAGCGTGGTCAAGGGGCGTTTGCTTCCAGAACTCACTGCTATGGATGCCTTGAAAGCAACACTTCCTGCTGGAACTGTTTCTGGAGCACCAAAAATTCGAGCTATGAGACGCATCTATGAACTGGAAACAGAAAAACGGGGCGTATACGCAGGAGCAATCGGCTACTTGTCTGCGACGGGTGATATGGACTTTGCCATTGCCATCCGAACGATGATTCTCAAAAATCAAACAGCCTATGTGCAGGCTGGGGCAGGGATTGTCTATGACTCCATCGCCCAAAACGAATACCAAGAAACCATTAACAAAGCAAAATCTATGACTAGAATTGGAGAACTAAGACCATGATTTTATTAATTGACAACTATGATTCTTTTACCTATAACTTGGCGCAATACATTGGGAATTTTGCAGAAGTGCAAGTCTTGAGAAATGATGATCCTAAACTATATGAAGAAGCTGAAAAAGCAGATGGTCTGGTCTTTTCTCCGGGTCCTGGTTGGCCAGTTGATGCTGGGAAAATGGAAGACATGATTCGTGACTTTACAGGCAAGAAACCGATTCTAGGGATTTGCTTGGGCCACCAAGCCATCGCAGAAGTTTTTGGTGGTAAGTTAGGTTTGGCGCCAAAAGTCATGCATGGGAAACAGAGCAATATCAGCTTTGAAGCGCCATCTGTTTTGTATCAAGGAATTGAGGATGGCCGTGTGGTCATGCGTTACCACAGTATTTTGATTGAAGAAATGCCAGAAGAGTTTGAAGTGACAGCTCGTTCAACTGATGACCAGGCCATTATGGGAATTCAACACAAAACTCTTCCAATTTATGGCTTCCAGTACCATCCAGAAAGTATCGGAACGCCTGACGGCTTGTCTTCTATTCGGAATTTTATCGAGAAGGTTGTAAAGTGAGGAAACTAGGATGAAAGAGATTATTGAAAAATTAGCAAAATTTGAAAATTTATCAGGTGTGGAAATGACGGACGTTATTGAGCGTATCGTAACTGGGCGTGTAACTGAGGCGCAGATTGCTTCTCTCCTCTTGGCCCTTAAGATGAAGGGGGAAACACCTGAAGAGCGCACAGCCATTGCTCAAGTCATGAGAGGGCATGCTCAACATATTCCAACTGAAATCCATGATGCTATGGACAACTGTGGTACTGGTGGGGACAAGTCCTTCAGCTTTAATATTTCGACAACTGCAGCCTTTGTCTTGGCTGGTGGCGGTGTTCACATGGCCAAGCACGGTAACCGCTCGATTTCTTCTAAATCTGGATCTGCAGATGTCCTCGAAGCCTTGGGCATTAACCTAGACCTTAAACCAGCTGAACTAGGAAAGGTCTTTGATAAGACTGGCATCGTCTTTCTCTTTGCTAAAAATATGCACCCAGCCATGAAATACATCATGCCAGCTCGTTTGGAACTAGGAATTCCAACGATCATGAACTTAACTGGTCCCCTGATTCACCCAATGGCCTTGGAAACCCAGCTTCTTGGAATTAGTCGTCCAGAACTTCTAGAAAGTACAGCTCAGGTTTTGAAAAATATGGGTCGCAAACGTGCTATCGTAGTTGCTGGACCAGAAGGACTGGATGAGGCTGGTTTGAATGGAACAACTAACATTGCTCTTCTTGAAAATGGCGAAATTACCTTGTCAAGCTTCACTCCAGAGGATTTGAGCATGCAACGCTACGCTATCGAAGACATTCGTGGAGGCAACGCTCAGGAAAATGCAGAAATTTTGCTCAGAGTTCTCAAAAATGAACCAAGTCCATTCTTGGAAACGACAGTTTTAAATGCTGGTCTTGGTTTCTATGCTAATGGTAAGGTAGATAATATCAAGGATGGAGTTGCCTTAGCTCGTCAAGTGATTGCTAGTGGCAAGGCCCTTGAAAAACTCAGACTGTTACAGGAGTACCAAAAATGAGTCAGGAATTTTTAGCACGAATTTTGGAGCAGAAGGCGCGTGAGGTTGAGCAGATGGAGCTGGAGGAAATCCAGCCCCTGCGCCAGACCTATCGCTTGGCTGACTATCTAAAACAACACCAAGACCGTTTACAGGTAATCGCAGAAGTCAAGAAAGCTAGTCCTAGTTTGGGAGATATCAATCTCGATGTGGATATTGTGCAACAGGCCCAGACTTATGAAGAAAATGGAGCAGTGATGATTTCTGTTTTGACAGATGAGGTTTTCTTTAAAGGGCATTTGGATTATCTGAGTGAGATTTCCAGTCAGGTACAGATTCCAACGCTCAACAAGGACTTTATCATCGATGAAAAGCAAATCATTCGAGCTCGCAATGCAGGTGCAACAGTCATCCTGCTTATTGTGGCCGCCTTGTCAGAAGAACGTCTCAAGGAACTATATGACTACGCGACAGAGCTTGGTCTGGAAGTTTTAGTGGAAACCCACAATCTAGCTGAACTAGAGGCAGCTCACCGCCTTAGAGCTCAAATTATCGGGGTCAATAACCGCAACTTGACCACATTTGAAGTTGACTTGCAGACCAGTGTAGATTTGGCTAAACATTTCAAAGATGATTGCTTGTACATTTCTGAATCTGCTATTTTCACAGGGCAGGATGCGGAACGAGTAGCACCATACTTTAACGGAATTTTGGTAGGGACAGCTCTTATGCAGGCAGAAGATGTAGCCCAGAGAATCAAGGAGTTGCAGATTGACAAAGGTTAAAATTTGCGGATTATCTACCAAAGAAGCGGTGGAAACAGCTGTTTCAGCAGGAGCAGACTACATCGGTTTTGTCTTCGCACCTAGTAAAAGACAGGTGACCTTGGATCAGGCTACTGAGCTGGCAAAGCCCATTCCTGCTAATGTTAAGAAGGTTGGCGTATTTGTTTCACCAAGTCGGGCAGAATTGCTAGAAGCGATTGAAAAAGTTGGCTTGGACTTGGTTCAAGTTCACAGTCAGGTGGCAGATGATTTGTTTGAGAATTTGCCTTGTGCCAGTATTCAGGCTGTGCAGGTAGATGGAGAGGGTCATGTACCCAATTCTCAGGCAGATTATCTCCTCTTTGATGCCCCTGTGGCTGGGAGTGGCCAGACCTTTGATTGGGGTCAACTGAATACGATTGGACTAACTCAGCCTTTCTTTATCGCAGGTGGGCTTAATGAAGACAATGTCGTAAAAGCAATTCAACATTTTACTCCCTATGCAGTCGATGTATCGAGCGGAGTGGAGACAGATGGACAAAAAGATCAGGAAAAGATTAGAAGATTTATAGAGAGGGTAAAGAATGGCATATCAAGAACCAAATAAAGATGGATTTTACGGAAAATTCGGTGGACGTTTTGTCCCAGAAACATTGATGACAGCAGTTTTGGAGTTGGAAAAGGCTTATCGTGAAAGTCAGGCAGACCCAAGTTTCCAAGAGGAATTAAACCAACTTTTGCGCCAGTATGTGGGGCGTGAAACTCCTCTTTACTACGCAAAAAACTTGACCCAGCATATCGGCGGAGCCAAGATTTATCTTAAACGTGAAGACCTTAACCATACAGGGGCCCACAAGATTAACAATGCCTTGGGACAAGTTCTTCTGGCTAAACGCATGGGCAAAAAGAAAATTATCGCTGAAACAGGTGCTGGTCAGCATGGTGTAGCAACTGCAACAGCTGCAGCCCTCTTTAACATGGAATGTACCATCTTTATGGGTGAAGAAGATGTCAAACGCCAAGCCCTCAATGTGTTCCGTATGGAACTTTTGGGAGCCAAGGTCGAGGCTGTAACAGATGGTTCGCGCGTGCTCAAGGACGCAGTCAATGCGGCCCTTCGTTCATGGGTAGCTAATATCGATGATACCCACTATATCCTTGGTTCTGCTTTGGGACCTCATCCCTTCCCAGAAATTGTTCGTGATTTCCAAAGTGTCATTGGTCGAGAAGCTAAACAACAGTATCGCGATATGACAGGTCAAGATCTGCCAGATGCCCTAGTAGCCTGTGTTGGTGGCGGTTCTAATGCTATCGGGCTCTTCCATCCGTTTGTAGAAGATGAGACAGTAGCCATGTATGGGGCTGAAGCAGCTGGACTTGGTGTGGATACGAAGCACCATGCAGCTACCTTGACCAAGGGTCGTCCGGGTGTTCTTCACGGTTCCCTCATGGATGTGCTCCAAGATGCCCATGGTCAAATTCTTGAAGCCTTCTCGATCTCAGCAGGTTTGGACTATCCTGGTATCGGTCCAGAACATTCTCACTATCACGATATCAAACGTGCCAGCTATGTTCCTGTGACAGACGAGGAAGCCTTGGAGGGATTCCAACTCTTGTCTCGTGTGGAAGGGATTATCCCAGCCTTGGAATCTAGCCATGCTATCGCTTTTGCAGTGAAATTGGCCAAAGAACTTGGACCAGACAAATCTATGATAGTCTGCCTATCGGGTCGTGGGGACAAGGATGTGGTTCAAGTCAAGGACCGCTTGGAAGCAGATGCAGCAAAGAAGGGAGAAGCTCATGCCTAAGACACTAACAGAAAAATTGAACGCTATTAAAGCAGCTGGAAAAGGAATTTTCGTTCCCTATATCATGGCTGGAGACCACGAGAAAGGTTTGAATGGACTAGGTGAAACAATCCACTTTTTAGAAGATTTGGGTGTCTCTGCAATTGAAGTGGGCATTCCCTTTTCAGATCCTGTTGCAGATGGACCTGTTATCGAAGAAGCGGGCTTGCGCAGTCAAGCCCATGGAACTTCTACTCAGGCTTTGGTTGAAACCTTGAAAACCATTGAAACAGAGGTGCCACTGGTCATTATGACCTACTTCAATCCCCTCTTTCAGTATGGTGTGGAGAACTTTGTCAAAGACTTGGCAGATACAGCGGTTAAGGGCTTGATTATCCCAGACCTACCCCATGAGCATGCTAATTTTGTAGAGCCATTTTTGGCAGATACAGACATGGCTTTGATTCCTTTAGTTAGTTTGACGACAGGGATCGAGCGCCAGAAAGAGTTGATTAAAGGGGCAGAAGGCTTTGTCTATGCCGTTGCTATCAATGGGGTGACAGGGAAATCAGGCAATTACCGTGCAGACTTGGACAAGCACTTGGCACAATTGCATCAAGTGGCCGAAATTCCAGTATTGACAGGATTTGGCGTATCTAGTCAAGCTGATGTAGAACGTTTCAATGCGGTATCGGATGGCGTTATCGTTGGTTCGAAAATTGTAAAAGCTCTCCACCAAGGAGAGCCGATTGAGGACTTTATCAAACAAGCAGTAGCTTACCAAAAATAATCACGCAAGCAGCGAGCAAGAGGAAAGGCACGAAAGGAAGTCTTTCCTTTTTCTTTTGGAGGAGAAAGGCCAGGATACCTATCGCCGAAGCAAACTGAATCAATATTAGCAACTCTGTCACACTAAAGACAAGTGCACAAGATGATAGGAAAAGAAAATCTCCTGCGCCCATGCGAATATCGATAAAATGAGCCAAAATTCCAAGGATAAGGAAGAAGATCATGACCAGATTCCAGCCAGAGCAGGACATTAGAAACAGATGAAAGACAATCCAGACCAGTAAGGGATATTCCTGATGGCGCAAGTCGTAGATGCCCAAGGTCAAACCAGCAGTGATTAGGATAACTTGTCCCAAGGAAAGTGATCCCCAAGAGTAAACCAGAAAGAGGAGACCTAAGCCTAGTTCAAAGAGGGCATACCAGAAAGGATAAGGAGCCTTGCAGTAGCGACAGCGAAAGCAATTGAGCACCTGCGAGAGAATTGGAATCAAATCTAAGGGACGCAAGCGAGTCTGACAGGAATCGCAGTGACTATCAGGACTGATAATGGATTTCTCTGGGAAACGGTCAATGACCAAACCAAGAAAGGAAGCGAGAATGCTCCCGACAAGAAAAAAATAAATATCAATCATACTTATCTATTCGTAAAAAATAGGAGAAGTAGTATAATGGAGAAACATAGACAAGATAGTGAGGTCAAGATGACAATTCGTTTTGAAGAAAAGGTGAGCACAGAAAACGCTCAATTCGTATGTCAATGGTCTAACTCCCTCGGCAAATCCTTTCAAGAACAATGGATGGGGACAATGATTCCTTTTCCCTTAACAATTCAAATCTTGCAAGATTTGGACGGAATCTTTTCAATCTTTGATGGACAAGAGTTTGTGGGGCTTATCCAGAAAATCAGACTAGAAGACAGAAATCTACATATCGGGAGATTTTTTATCAACCCCCAGAAACAGGGGCAGGGCTTAGGTAGCCAGGCTTTAAGGAAATTTGTTAGTTTGGCCTTTGAAAATGTAGATATAGATAGTATTTCTCTAAATGTCTACGAGGCAAATCAAACAGCTCACAATCTTTACCAAAAAGCAGGATTTGAAATCGTTCAAATGGTTGAGACACCTGTACGGAAATACGTTATGAAAAAGAGTAGATAGAAAGCAAAAAAGCCTTGGTTCCCAAAGCTTTTTAATGTTATAAACTCATTAAAATAACTCCCAGTTAGATTTGGAATATTTTTTATTCTGTGTCATATAAAAATAAATAGAATGAATAGCTATAGCTAGAGCTAAAATGGTTGTAATACTTACTACTATTATAGGATTAGAAGCAAAGATTAAAGAGAGAATCAAGGCAGCCAGATAGAGTGTAGCTTGGACACAGTAGTAACTTTTCGAATAGCGAAGATAGTGTTTGTTATAGGGCCCATTTGCTAGGACAGCAGCTTGGAAGAGGCCAATTCCGATATAAAAGAAGCTGGTTGCAAAGAGAAGATTAGTTTCAGGATTCAGAAGAAAACTCATCGAAACGGTCATCATAAGAAGTCCAATGAAAATAGGATAGTGACTGTAAATTAGAAATAGTCCCTTTTGATTAGATTCTTCATCAATAGCATGGTCGAATTGACCAAAATAAAACAAGAACAGAGAAAGCATAATAATGAAATAAAGAACCGAATAAATCGAGAAATTCTCGATTGTAAAGAAGTTAGCTAGCTCCATAATCATCTCTCCAAACGTAATAATGACAAGAAGGGAGATGCGCTCGATTAAATGGGGGAGATTTACCTGGTAATGCTTATCTTTACTAAGCAAGATAATTGGCATAATAAATGTTAGCAGAATACTAGCAAATAAGATAGGGACTCCAACGTAAATAGGAAGAGGAGCTACTAGATAGACTCCTAAACTTCCTAGACCTGTTATCCATAGAAAACCTTTGATACTTTCCCGATTAACATTATCGGTTGATTTTCTAAAAAATTCAACCAAATATTGTAAAAATAAGGTAAAGGTTAATGTACCAATAGCCCAACAGAGATAATGAAAATATTGTTGCCAATCAGGTCCAATCATATTGGCTATAAAGAGTAAAAGTCCCATTTTGATAAACATGATTACCATGTTAAATAAAGAGTTCTTTCCATAGCGATTGGTATAGACGGTTTGAATCATCCAGGAATCGGTGAGAAACAAGACAGCTATGAAAAAATCAAAGAAAGAATTCCAAGTCAAAATACCGTTATGAAGATGGTCAATTAAAGTAGTTACTTTTGAAATTGCAAAAACAAAAACTAAGTCATAAAAAAGTTCTGAAAATTCTACACGTTTATGTTTAATAAGAGTTGTCATCTTAAGACTTTTCTATTTTAGAAGTACGATTTATTATAACAGAAAATGGTAATGAGAGAAAAGGATATGCTTAAATAACTTCATGTGACGCGAATGAACTGCGCCACAAAAGTTAGGTTTTTTCTGTCTAACTTTTGGGGTGCAGTTCAGAAGGGGTGTTTTTTCTATCGTTTTTTAGTGCTAAGACTACACAAAAATGCCTTGTAAATCAAGGCTTTTTCCTGTTGTATTTAGATGCCCCCTACAGGGATTTGGAAAGGACTTTCATATTGAGAGCAATTAAAAATATTGAAATATAAGTGATTTTAGGTATTTTCAATGTCATGATTTAAAAATGGGACAAAAGTGGGGCAAAAACCATACAGATTCTAAACTGTATGGTTCTTTTTTTATCTAACCAAGAAAGGTTAAAACTTATTAAAACAAATGCAATCAACTGTTGAAAACTTTTTAGTCCGTGTAATATAAAAACAAGTAAAAAGTTGAACTATAGGGAATATTGTGTCATAATAGGTAATAGATGAATAATTAATAGATTGGAAATAATGCTTTCTTACCTTAACAAGTTGAATTGGTTATACATTTTTTCGTCGCAATTGTGTCTATCTCTCGAGTTTAGCTAGTTTTTATAAGCTCTGGTTTCTAATCAATATAACAAATTTTAGAAGTGCATAAGACAAGATGGTGACATTACTACAGTCATTTCTAGTCACCATATGTTGCTGGCACAGGCTGTTTGTAGTGTTGGCTATTTACTAGTCAGTTTAATCGGAGTGTTTAATTTTTATTGTTGAAAGGTTTTTATATGGCGAAAATTCTATCTTTAGGTCTGACAGGTAAGAAATTACTTGCTCAGGGGTTCTTGTTTGTTCTGCTAGGTCTCATCTTGATGGTCACGGGGACTTGGTTGCCAGTAAAGGTTATTCGACTGGTTCTGTTTTTAGCTTGGATAGCAACGGTCTTAGATTTAGTATTACGTATTTTCAAAAAAAGTCAGTCAACGGACACCTTGGGAGTTGCACTGGTTAAATTGTTAGTGCTGGGATATTTGCTTGGCTCCAATCTTGCGACGGATGTGCCGATTTATATTTTGGCTCTTGTGATTGGAGTTTATCAGATTTTTCATGCTAGTATTAACCTTGTCACCTATGTTCTCTACCGCAAAAACAAAATTCGACCTCGTTTTCGTCTCTTACTAGATGGACTCGTACTAGTTTTTCTTGGTGGGACTAGTCTTTTGTCCTCTACAGGAAATTCTGTCTTTCAACTCTTTGTATTAGGGGCTTATTTTTTCCTTTATGGTGTGTCCAATATCCGTGATGGTTTCTTGTTTGAGGAGGAAATTGGGAAAAACCATCTCAAACGTCGTATTAGAATTAGCTTACCTATTGTCCTAGCCGCTCTCATCCCTGCAAGAACTTTAGCAAAAGTTAACAAATTTATGCTGGAAAATGCTGATGAGGAAGAAGATATCCATCTTGGAATAGTGAAGTCTGGTAAGACAGCGGAGCTTGAAATTTTTGTTCATACAGCTGAGACCTCTCTGTTTTCGGCAATTGGTCATGTGGATATCTGCTATCAAGGCCGTGTTATTTCTTATGGCAACTATGATCCGTCTTCTGAGACCTTATTTGGCATGGTAGGAGATGGTGTCTTATATTTCTGTGATCGTGACAAGTACATTGACCTATGTAAACGTGAGAGTCAAAAAACGCTTTTTGGTTATGGGATAGATTTGACGCCTGAAATGGAAAAAGCAGTTCAGAAAAAGTTGGCTGAATTGAAACAACTGACGATTCCATGGGAGCCAAGTGCAGATAAAATCATGACAGGTGATGGTAAGGAAGACTACACCTACGCTTATAAAATCAGACATGAGACAGATGGGGAACTTTATAAATTTATCAAATCTAAGTTTAAATCCTACTTTGTCTTATCTACAAACTGTGTGCTCTTGGCTGATACCATAGTCGGTCAGGCTGGCACCGATATCCTCTCACCCAAAGGATTTATCGCTCCAGGAACTTACCAAGCCTACCTTAATCGAGAGTTTGAAAAACCAAATAGTATAGTCGTATCTAAACATGTTTATTAAGGAGAATTTATGAACTTAGTTAAAAAATATACTCCGTTAATCCTTTTTATAGGGCTGGTTGCTCTTGTAATTCTGAATGCATCGAGCTTTATATCAGGAGCAATCTCTCTCTTTGATGTAATATCAACCTTGATTTATGGTGTTGTTATTGCTTTTGTGCTTAATGTTCCTATGAAAAAAATTGAACAGTACTTAGTTAAATTGAAGGTAAAGGCAGAGTTGCGTCGTCCGATTGCCATGGTACTTGTTTTCCTAGCTCTTATCTTAATCGTGATTGCTCTTTTGGTTTTGGTGCTGCCAACCCTAGCTCAGACTATTAGTCAGCTGGGAACAGTCCTTTCAACAGTCCTTACTCAACTTGGGAAATTGCTAGGCAGCTCGGAATTTGTAACCAAAGACATGTTGTCAACTATCGTATCAGGCATACAGGGACAATCTAGTTCTATTAGTCAAGCTTTGATAACCTTCTTATCCGGTCTGACTAGTAATATCGGCAATATTTTTTCAAGTATAATGAATGCCTTTTTGATTATAGTCTTCACCTTTTTATTTTTATCCAGTAAGGAACATTTGGCAGCGATGACGAGTCGACTTCTAAAAGTTTTTCTTCCAGAGAAGGTGGTGATAAAGTTGACTTACATTGGACAAGTAGCACTAGAGACTTATGACCAATTTTTGATGAGTCAGCTGATTGAAGCAGTTATCATAGGAGTTATGATAGCGGTTGGTTACAGCGTGTTTGGGATACCCTATGGAGTAATGACAGGTATCTTTGCAGGAGTGCTATCGTTCATTCCTTATGTAGGGCCTATGATTGCTTGTGTTGTGGGAGCGATTTTTATCTTCACAGTGAGTCCTACTCAAGCCTTACTTTCTCTTCTTCTATATCAAGTTATACAGCTGATTGAAGGAAACCTTATTTATCCTAGAGTTGTAGGTCAGTCTATTGGTTTGCCAGCTATTTTCACGCTTGCGGCTGCTAGTATTGGAGGGAATCTTTTCGGACTACTTGGAATGATATTCTTTACCCCCGTATTTGCTGTTATCTATCGACTGGTTAAAGAATTTGTCGTTGCAAAGGAAAATCAGGTAGATTAAGAAAAACTAAATTTAATAAGATATACTGAGAAGAGAGTGAGAGATTCTCTTCTCTTTTATTTTTAAATACTTTTCTACAAAAAGCTATTAGACGTTAAAAAAAGCCTTGGTTTCAAGGCTTATTTCTGTTGATTTAGATGTGCCCCCTGCAGGGCTCGAACCTGCGCCCCATAGCTTAAGAGTCTACTGCTCTACCAACTGAGCTAAGGAGGCAACAGAAAAAGCTGAGAATGTAACTTCCCAGCTATTTTAATATGCCCAAAATGGCAGCTAGATTATTTACGAAAGGCATCAAGGATATAGGTGAAACCAACAATTAAAAATGCAAAGGCAACGACATAAACGACAAAGACACTTGTAGCTACTGGATTGAACAAAATCACTAGACCTAGTAAAAATGCAAGCAACGCTATCCACATGATATGGTTGCCAATAATAGGGAAAATCAATCCCAGACGATTGCCTTTAAAGAAAGCTATAATGGCTTCTACAATTAACCAAATTCCTAAAATAGTTGGAATGACAACTGGCAGCGTCACAAAGCCATAGGTAACGAGGTAAAGAGCTAAGAGAAGATTAACAATCCCTTGGAAAAGATGAGCTGGTGAGCGAAGCTCTTTTGGTACAGAGAAATAGCCTAAAATAGCTGCTATAGAAGAAACCAGTAAACCAAATGCAATCCACCAGCTGTAAGCAACAAGATTAGCTACTGGGTTTGTAAATAGGAAAAGTCCTAAAAGGACAAAAACAACTCCTGCAAGGAATAGCAGTAAACGATTAGAAAATTTCATTTCAATACCCCCTATATAGTATAGTTTGATAATAAAAATATTATACACCTTTTTAGAGGAAATGTCAATAAACAAAATGGAAAATTTGGAAGTTTCAGTCTGATTCATGAAAAGAAAATCAGTTTTTATTATTTTGAAAATAAAAAGAGAAGATAAAATTTGTCTTCTCTACATGAAAATATTGTATGGCATCAAAGCAAAAGTAACTGGCTTTACACTATTTGTAAAGATGTAATTTGATTCAAAAAGAAAAGATAGATTTAAAATGTGGGACAAATGATGGGGTAAATCAGTTATAGACAAGCAAAAAAAGCCTTGATTTACAAGGCTTTTTCCTGTTGTATTTAGATGCCCCCTACAGGGATCGAACCTGTGACCCACGGATTAAGAGTCCGCTGCTCTGCCAGCTGAGCTAAGGAGGCAAAGAAAAAAGCTGTATTGGTGCCGAAACTTCACGGTTTGTATTGAACCCGCGCAATTAAGCAGGTGGGCAACTCGCTCTAACTGAAGCTGTTTCCGTGTGAGACGGCCTACATGCTGTTAGAAGACTTTTGTTTCCCTAATAATACAAAAAATAGTCGGTCAACACTTAAGTGTGAAGTCGTACACCACAGCGTTTCTATGTTTATATAATACCACTTTTTCAAAAAAAATCAAGAGGAAAGTGCAATTTTTTGAAAAGGATTTCAGATTTTTCGCAAACGGTCGATAGCTTCCTTTCTTTGAGCCAAAGCCCGTTCATATTTACCAGTATCTTCTGCTTGGAAATAGTGATGATTACGAATTTTTTCTGGTAGATAGTCTTGCTTGACCCAATTTCCAGGATAGTTGTGTGGATAGAGATAGTCTTGGGCATTCCCCAGTTCCTTGCTTCCACTGTAGTGCCCATCACGCAGGTGTCGCGGAATAGGCAAGTGCCCTGATGTTTTGAGGTCGGCAAGAGCCTTATTCATAGCTACATAGGCTGAGTTGGATTTTGGAGAAAGGGCCAAATCAATGACGACATTGGCAATGAGAATGCGGGCTTCTGGGAACCCAATCTTTTGGGCAGCATCCAGAGCAGTCACGGTGTGAATCTGAGCTTCAGGATTGGCTAAGCCGATATCTTCATAGGCGATAACAGTCAAGCGACGAGCGAGACTTGGCAAATCACCAGCCTCAATCAAGCGGGCAGCATAGTGGAGACTGGCATCAACATCTGAGCCACGGATAGACTTTTGCAGGGCTGAGAGGACATCGTAGTGTCCATCCCCATCTTTGTCCATGGTAATATAACTCCGCTGCAGGCTATTTTCCATGATATCCAAAGTTATATGGCGGATTCCCTTGTCATTTTCGGGGGTAGAGAGAACAGCCAAGTCCAGTGAGTTGAAGGCAGAACGCAGGTCTCCATTTGTAGAGGTGGCAATGAAGTCCAGCGCATCCTCATCTAGTTCTACTGGAAAATCAAAACCACGTTCAGGGTTATTTAGAGCTATCTGCAGGGCCTCTTTGACGTCTTGGTTAGACAGAGGTTCCAACTCAAAAATTTGAACGCGACTGCGAATGGCAGGAGTGACAGAGAAGAAAGGATTTTCAGTTGTAGCGCCAATCATGATGACCAGTCCACTTTCCAAGAGAGGCAAGAGGAAGTCTTGCTTGGTTTTATCTAGTCTATGAATCTCGTCAAGGAGTAGTACAAGTCCACCTGAAAATTTAGCCTCTTCCGCAATTTCTTGCAGTCGCTTTTTACTATCAACTGTCGCATTGAAAGTTCGAAAGGCATACTTAGTAGTCCCAGCGATGGCTGAAGCAATACTGGTCTTGCCGATGCCCGGAGGTCCGTAGAGAATCATGGAAGACAGACGGTTGGCTTCCACCATGCGACGGATGATTTTTCCAGGTCCGACCAGATGCTCCTGACCGATGACCTGGTCTATGGTTTTAGGGCGCATGCGAAGCGCGAGATTGTCTGGCATAGCAGTCCTTTCTAACGTGGATTTTCTGATACATATGTGGTAAGATGGTAGTATCTATTTTAGCATATTTCCGAGCAATCGGGGCGATTAAAGAGTCGCATAGAAAGAGGACAAAATGGCAACATACGGATTTTTAGATGTTTTAGAGGAAGAGTTGGAGAAGAATTTTCCCTTTGACTTTGAGATTAGTTGGGACAAGCGCAATCACGCGGTAGAAGTGAGTTTTCTATTGGAAGCGCAAAATGCTGCAGGTGTGGAGATGGTGGATGAGGACGGAGAGGTTTCGTCAGATGATATCCTCTTTGAAGAAGCAGTTCTTTTTTACAATCCTGCCAAGTCAACAGTCAATGAGGAAGACTATTTGACGGTCATTCCTTACCTGCCTAAAAAAGGTTTTTCCCGTGAGTTTTTAGCTTATTTTGCTCTATTCCTCAAAGATACTGCCGAGGTTGGACTAGATGCCCTTATGGACTTTTTGGAAGACCCAGAAGCAGAAGAATTTGTCATGGAATGGAACCAAGAAGTCTTTGAAGAAGGAAAAGTTGGATTGGAAGAGGGAGAGTTTTATCCTTATCCGAGATACTAGGAGTTGGTTGGAGGTTTTATGAAAAAAATTGGGACTTATTTGGTTTATGTGCTAGCCTTTGTCTTTATTATGCTAGCTTTTGCTTGTGGAACTATCGCATTTGCAGAGTTGGGGTATTCCGCAGTTTTAGCCTTCACTATTGGTTATTCCTTTGCTCTTCTAAGCATGTATTTAATTTTTATTCTTCATGAGCTGGGTCATGCTTTTTGTGGCTACTTGACAGGCTATCGGCTGGTGGCTTTTGGATTAGGACATTTTCTTTTGACCAAAAAGTCAGGCAGGTTTTATCTTAGTCGAACAGCCGTTATGAAAAATGTTGGTGCTCAGTATATTGGATTGAAAGAAGATGAAAGCGACCAAAGAATCATCCTGATGCTTTCAGGAGGCTTGATGGTTCATCTTAGCTTAATATTATTGGCGATATTGTTTGGATTTTTGACAAGAAGCTGGTATTTTGCTGGTACTTGGATTTTTCTTAATTTGTCTTTCTTCCTAAACAATGCTTTGCCAGTCGGTATCACCGATGGAGCAAAAATCTGGGAATTGCTACAACACCCTGAAAATACCAAATACGCCTACATGGTGTTGAGGCATTCTGCCCAGACCTTGTTAGCTCCTCAAGAATATGACTTGAAAGACTTTACCATGCCTGTTGATGAGGATGCGAGAGGGAGTTTTGCAGAAAGTGTTCAGACTCTTCAGGGATTGGTATTTATATTGGATGATAATATAGAGCTTGCAAAGCAACAGTTTCAGTCTGTGTTAGAGAAAACAGATAATCCAATGTCTAAAACTATTTCTCAAATATACCTTCTTCAAGTTGCTCTGATGGAAGGAGATAATAAGAAAGCGGAAGAATATGCAAGTATTCGAGGGGTCAAATCCTTTTTATCTATTAAAACAGCAGATATGCAGGTCATTCAAGCCTGGTATCAATTTAAGGTAAAGAAAGATGTAGTTCAAACTCACAAGGCTATGAAGATTGCTAGACATAAAATGAATAGCAGCCGGATGTTACGGGATGAGAAAATCTATTATCAAAACTGGTTAGCTGAGCTGGAAAAGGAATTAACCGAAGGAGTCTAATATGGAAATAGAGATTTCTGATTTCACAGGCTGTAAGATTGCTTTGTTTTGTGGAGATAAGCTTCTGACTATCTTACGCGATGATAAGGCAAGCATTCCCTGGCCCAATATGTGGGAACTGCCCGGTGGTGGACGTGAAGGTGATGAAAGTCCTTTTGAGTGCGCGGCGCGTGAAGTTTATGAAGAACTGGGAATTCATTTGACTGAGGATTGTCTACTTTGGGCGAAGGTTTATCCAAGTATGCTTTTTGCGGATAAACAATCTGTATTTCTAGTCGGTCTGTTGACACAGGAGCAATTTGACAATATCACCTTTGGTGATGAAGGACAGGGTTATCAGCTCATGAATGTTGAGGAATTTCTTAGTTCCAGTCAAGTTGTACCTCAGTTGCAGGATAGATTAAAAGATTATTTAAAAGTAAGTGATTAGAAAGGACGGTTCAGTTAAATTTCTAAACTGGACCCGCCCTAAACACTGTGCCAAAAAGATAAACTTCACGTAGACACAAGCGTCTTCAGAGAAGTTCCTATTTTGACTTTGTGTTTTACGGGCTTGGTATCTTAAATATGGAAACATGGCAAGAGTTAAAAGTTACAGTTAAGCGTGAGGGGGAGGAATTGGTTTCCAATCTCTTAATCGAGTTGGGAGCACAAGGTGTTGCGATTGAAGACAGCATGGACTATGTGGGAAATGTGGATCGTTTTGGAGAGATTTTCCCAGAGGTCGAGCAGCAAGAAGAAATCGTTGTGACAGCCTATTACCCTGATACGGTTGATGTAGCAACGGTTGAGGCAGATTTGCAGGCTCGTCTAGCAGAATTGACAGACTTTATGGATCTGGGTGAGGTCAAGATGGGGACGACTGCCTTGGCTGAGGAAGACTGGGCAGACAACTGGAAGAAATACTATGAACCAGCTCGCATCACTCATGATTTGACCATCGTGCCGTCGTGGACGGACTACGAGGCGACTGCTGGGGAAAAGATTATCAAGCTGGATCCTGGTATGGCCTTTGGAACTGGGACCCATCCAACCACTAAGATGAGCCTCTTTGCCTTGGAGCAGGTTCTTCGTGGTGGGGAAACAGTGCTAGATGTGGGGACTGGATCAGGCGTCCTCTCTATTGCTAGCTCGCTACTGGGTGCTAAGGAAATTTTCGCCTACGACCTAGATGATGTAGCGGTTCGTGTGGCTCAGGAAAATATTGAGCTCAACCCTGGCATGGAAAACATCCATGTAGCTGCAGGTGATTTGCTTAAGGGGGTTGAGATTGAGGCAGATGTCATTGTGGCTAATATCTTGGCGGATATTCTCATTCATCTGACAGATGATGCTTATCGATTGGTCAAGGATGAAGGCTACCTCATCATGAGTGGGATTATCAAGGACAAGTGGGACATGGTGCGCAAGTCGGCTGAGTCAGCTGGATTTTTCCTCGAAACTCACATGGTTCAAGGGGAATGGAATGCCTGTGTCTTTAAGAAAACCAAGGATATTTCCGGTGTGATTGGAGGCTAGCATGCAGCAGTATTTTGTAAAGGGTAATGCTACCTCGCCAGTCATCATCGAGGATAAGGAAACCAGCAAGCATATGTTTCAGGTAATGCGCTTGAAAGAAGATGATGAGGTTACTTTGGTCTTTGATGATGGAGTCAAGCGTTTGGCGCATGTGCTGGATGTGGAAGCTCGTCAGTTTGAGTTGGTCCAAGAACTAGATGACAATGTGGAACTGCCCGTTCAAGTAACCATCGCATCTGGATTTCCCAAGGGAGACAAGCTGGAGTTTATCACTCAAAAAGTAACCGAACTCGGAGCTAGTCAAATCTGGGCCTTCCCAGCAGACTGGTCAGTTGCCAAGTGGGATGGCAAGAAATTGGGTAAAAAGGTTGAAAAACTAGAAAAAATTGCCCTTGGAGCAGCAGAACAAAGCAAGCGTAATTTGGTCCCAAGTATCAAGCTTTTTGAGAAGAAAGGAGATTTTCTAGCCCAACTTGACCAATTTGACCGCATTGTAGTGGCTTATGAAGAGTCGGCAAAAGAAGGAGAAGCCGCTGCGCTTTTACAAGCAGTTAATGGACTCGAGAAGGGAGCCAAATTGCTCTTTATCTTTGGTCCAGAAGGTGGTCTGTCACCTGCAGAAATCGAAAGTTTTGAAGCTAAGGGAGCAGTCTTGGCAGGTCTTGGTCCTCGTATTTTGCGAGCAGAAACAGCACCGCTTTACGCCTTATCAGCCCTTAGTGTTTTATTAGAATTAGAGAAATAAGAGGAAGAAAATGGAACAAAAACACCGTTCAGAATTTCCAGAGAAGGAACTTTGGGATTTAACAGCCCTATACCAAGACCGTGAGGATTTCTTGCGTGCAATCGAGAAAGCTCGCGAAGACATCAACCAGTTTAGTCGTAATTACAAGGGGAATCTTCATACTTTTGAGGATTTTGAAAAGGCTTTTGCGGAACTGGAGCAAATCTACATTCAGATGAGCCATATTGGTAACTATGGCTTTATGCCTCAGACGACAGACTATAGCAATGACGAATTTGCCAACATTGCCCAAGCTGGGATGGAATTTGAAACAGATGCTAGCGTAGTCTTGACCTTCTTTGACGATGCCTTGGTGGAAGCTGATGAGGAAGTCTTGGATCGTTTGGGTGAATTACCTCATTTGACGGCGGCTATTCGTCAGGCAAAAATCAAAAAAGCCCACTATCTAGGGGCTGATGTGGAGAAGGCCTTGACCAATCTCGGTGAAGTTTTCTACAGTCCACAGGACATTTACACTAAGATGCGAGCTGGGGATTTTGAAATGGCCGACTTTGAAGTCAATGGCAAGACCTACAAAAACAGCTTTGTGACCTATGAGAATTTCTACCAAAACCACGAGGATGCTGAGGTTCGTGAGAAATCTTTCCGTTCCTTCTCAGAAGGTCTTCGTAAGCACCAAAATACGGCTGCAGCAGCCTATCTAGCCCAAGTCAAGTCTGAAAAACTATTGGCAGATATGAAGGGTTACGACTCTGTCTTTGATTACCTTCTGGCTGAGCAAGAAGTGGACCGTGCTATGTTTGATCGTCAGATTGACCTCATCATGAAGGATTTTGCGCCCGTTGCTCAGAGATACCTCAAGCATGTTGCCAAAGTAAATGGTCTTGAAAAGATGACCTTTGCAGACTGGAAATTGGACTTGGACAGCGCCCTTAATCCTGAAGTGACCATTGACGATGCCTATGATTTGGTCATGAAGTCAGTAGAACCTTTGGGGCAAGAATATTGTCAGGAAGTTGCTCGCTATCAAGAAGAGCGCTGGGTGGACTTTGCTGCCAATAGTGGCAAGGATTCTGGTGGCTATGCAGCGGACCCATATCGCGTGCATCCTTATGTTCTCATGAGCTGGACAGGCCGTTTGAGCGATGTCTATACTTTGATTCATGAAATCGGGCATTCTGGTCAATTCATCTTTTCTGACAACCACCAAAGCTACTTCAATGCCCACATGTCGACCTACTATGTTGAAGCACCGTCAACTTTCAATGAATTGCTCCTCAGTGACTACTTGGAGCACCAATCTGACGACCCACGTCAAAAACGCTTTGCCCTTGCTCACCGCTTGACAGACACCTACTTCCATAACTTTATCACTCACCTTTTGGAAGCAGCTTTCCAGCGTAAGGTTTATACACTGATTGAAGAAGGGGATACCTTTGGAGCAAGTAAACTCAACAGCATTATGAAGGAAGTTTTGACGGATTTCTGGGGAGATGCCATTGAAATCGACGACGATGCAGCTTTGACTTGGATGCGCCAAGCTCACTATTATATGGGATTGTATAGTTACACTTACTCAGCAGGACTAGTCATCTCGACTGCAGGTTACCTTCATCTGAAACATTCAGAAACTGGTGCTGAAGACTGGCTCAATCTCCTCAAATCAGGTGGTAGCAAGACACCACTTGAGTCAGCCATGATTATCGGTGCTGATATTTCAACAGACAAACCACTCCGTGATACCATTCAGTTCTTATCAGACACAGTTGACCAGATTATTGCCTACAGTGCCCAGTTGGGAGAGTAAGGGGAATAGAAAGGTTGTTCTAGAATGATGTTTATGGGTTTGTTAAGCGTCATTCTATTTAGCTTAGCTAAAAATGCCGTTGAAGGTCGTGGTGTTAAATTTGAACTTGCTGTAGAGTTGCTATTGATAGTTATTTGCTTCATTTTATATCAGATTGTATTTAATTGAGAATTCAATATTAAGTCATTTAAGGACAGCTTATTGAGAAATGTAAAGGTATTGAGCAAGTATCCTCCTAACTAATAATGAAAACTAATAAAAGAACCTGAGAACTATTTTGTCTCAGGTTTTTACTATTCAATTATTTAAGATAAGGTTTAATCTCGGATGCTATCATTTCTGCAAGTTTTACGGGTACGGCATTTCCAATTTGTCTATAGAGTGAATTTAGACTTCCATAGAATACAAAATCATCTGGGAATGTTTGTAAAATTGCACATTCTCTTGCTGAAAGTCGTCTAGTTTTATTGACATGAATTTCAGGAGAAGTTGCAGTAATAGTATCGCTTGGTCTATCCCAATTCGTAATCCGCAATGATTGCTCAAAACGAATAGGTTTTTCTACAAATGTAGTAACCACTTTATCATACTTATCATCAAATTTAAGAATTTCTTTAAGTTTCCACCAGTCACTCGGTTTAGGAATGCTTCCGGAATTGTTATCTTTTCTAAACCAGTGGCCCGCTGTATGTTTGTAACCAAAGTAATCGTCAATTTTTTTAGTTGTCCAATTAGATTTATCTCGATAATATCTTAAGTAATCACAAATTTCGTGTTGATTTACAGGATATTTTCTTCCAAAGAAAGTATCCTGTACTTTAGTAGATGCAATATGATTATAAATCGTTCTCCCATCAACAATAATATGATCTGCCACTTTCCCATTTTGTAATTCTACGTCTGATAAAAATCCAATTGCCTCTTCAGTGGTAATTGCATTAGGTAAATCAGGAAAAAGATTTAATTCATTATCAACTATGATTTTATGGGTTGGTTTTGGAAATGGATTTTCTATTCCTAGTCTATTTCCTATAATTATTACACGTTCTCTTGCTTGAGGAACTCCGTATTCAGCTGCGTTTAGTAATCGATAGTCGACCTTATATCCTAAGGACTCAAAATCTTTAACTATCATATCGATTACTTTACCTTTTTGCATAGATAATAACCCTTTTACATTTTCTGCAACAAAAAATTTAGGTTGCTTATCTTTAATTACTCGAAGTAATTCTAGGTAGAGGAAATTTCTATGGTCTTCCATATTTCTTTTGCTGTTGGCAATACTAAATCCTTGGCATGGGAAACCACCAATAACGACGTCAACATCTGTTCCAGGTATTTCGTTTGAATCAATTTGTGTAATATCTTCAAGTACAATATGATCGCCAATATTTTTTCTGTAAGTCTCGACAGCATCTTTTTGGAAGTCGTTAGCCCATAATATATTGAAGCCTGCATTCTTAAAACCTAAGTCCATACCTCCAGCTCCAGAGAATAATGAAATTAAATTATAATTACTCAATTTTGACCTCCTAAAGTAATCTAGATTTTAATTATATAATAGTTTTGAAAAAAATGCAACTCATGCACTTGATAGAAAGCGTTTTCTTTGTTATAATCTTATTGGAGGTGTATTTTATGTTATCAAATTTTGATATTGAAAAATTAGAAAGGAAGTATTTAAAAAAATTTTCCTTTTTTTTGAAGTATGTTGAAGATGAAATGATTGAAGGTTTTAATTCAAAAGAAAAAATTCGACCTGATTGGGCCCCTTTTTATGGTACGGGGAAAAAGAATCTTTCGGAGTTGGCCGTTGGTGCAGAAAGAATTGTTTATGCCTTGTTAAACGGGAGAGCCTTTGGGACTCCAAATTCTAACCCAGTATCTAGTGATATGTTCTTTGAGGTAGAGGATGCTTTCATTCATTTAGATATGAAAACAGTGGTAACTGATAATATTGGAGATATTAAAACAGTAATAACTATTGAAAAAAATCAGAATTCCTATGAGAGTTTTATTGAAAAACGGACTGGAACTAAAGAATACTATAAACCAAATCTTCCTCATTATTATTCATTTGGGACACCTGATGAGAAAGTATGTTTATCATTTTTTGTAGTAATTCTATCTAATTCAGTAACTCAAGAAGTTGAGATGGTATCGGTAATGTCAATGCCAAATGGTCAATTGCATTCTTGTTATGGGAATAAAGTTCTGGCAGCAGGGAAAACTCCAGAAGAAGCAAGATTTAAATTTTCCAATTGTAATAAGTTTGAAATTTTAAATAGAAATGATTCTAGAATAAATGTAACATATGTTAATCCTCAAATTTCACAAGCTATTACAAGTCAGTTGAAATTTTTCTTTGATACTAATGGTGTTTTAAAACCCCAATTTACTTCGTACATATAAATTTGAATTCTTAAAATATAGATCTGGATTTTTACTGAATAGCACATAATGGATATTTTTACTACACATTATCCCTATCCAAATGTGGGTAGGGTTTTCATTATTGAAAACTCGAATTAAGATTTTAACACTTTCTTTTAAATGTAATAGTTCAGCTTTTCTGCCACTGATATCATTATTGTTCTCTATATTGTAACAATGGTGTTTTATATGTCACAATGATCTTTGGATGTTGTTTTCTTTTGTAATTTTCATGGTTCTATCATATCAAAAGAAATTATATAATTACTCAAAAATTCTCAAATGATTAAAACCAACTCTAAACTATGTATACAGATTATAAACAAGCATTCTAAAATATATTACTGATACAAAAAGAGGCGGAGACAAAAAGATTTTGATTTTAGGAATTATTTATTATGAATTTTTAAAATCGATAGATTAGACAAAAAAGCGAACAAGACAGAATTCTGAGTGTCAGATAACTTGTTTTGTTCGTTTTTTATATTTAAAGTTATACTTTTTTTCCAACCTCTTTTTGTATATCTTAATGGAATTGCATACCACCATCAACGATAATGGTTTGTCCTGTAATGTAGTTTGAATCTGGTCCTGTAAGGAAGCTGACGGCAGCAGCCACATCTTCTGGTTCAGATAGACGTTTTAGAGTAATATCTTTTGCAAATGTCTGCATACCCCATTCGTCATCTTTTCCTGCATTTTTACCAACTTCATGAGCGATGTCGTACATCATTGGTGTTTTAACAATACCTGGTGCGTAGGCGTTAACAGTGATGCCTGAGTCTGCTAAATCACGTGCTAATGTTTGCGTAATTCCTCGAACAGCAAATTTTGTTCCACCATAAACAGTTAGATTTGGGTTACCGACTACACCAGCTTGAGAGGTTGCGTTGATAATTTTACCTCCGTGGCCAAGTGCTTTAAATTGTGCTTGTGCAGCTTGTGAACCCCAAATGACACCACCAACGTTGATACCGAAAGTGCGTGTAAATTGTTCCTCAGTGATTGTATCAAGAGGAGTAGTTGGAGCAACACCAGCGTTATTTACGACAACATTCAAATCACCAAAACGGTCAACAACCTGTTGAAATGCCTGAGCAACTTCAGCCTGTTTCGAAACATCGGCCACGACAGCGAAGGCATTTTCAGCTGATAATTCAGCAACAGCCTTTTCGGCTGTTTCGGGATTGTAGTCTAAGACTCCTACCTTAAAGCCATCTTGAACCAATCGTTTTGCGATTGCAAAACCGATTCCTTGACCTGCACCTGTGACAATAGCAACTTTAGACATATGATTCCTCCTTGGTATCCACGATACCATTCAAACGTTCATAAAAGAACAGCAAAGGTTTACAAATGAGCTTTTATAATGGGTTTTGTAACCCCTATCAAAACTACGCTATTAGTATACACCTTTGAAAAAAATGTTTCAAATAAACACTACCGTTTTTACAGAATTTTAACCTGAAATTTCCAATCAATTTTCTTGAAACCCTTTCCTACTTTTGATAGACTAGTATCTAGTTTTTGAAAAAAGGAGAAAGAAAATGAAAAAATTTGTTGCTGAATTAATCGGTACTTTCATGCTTGTGTTCATTGGGACAGGAGCTGTTGTTTTTGGAAATGGTCTTGATGGCTTAGGTCACCTTGGAATCGCCTTTGCCTTTGGTCTGGCAATCGTGGTTGCTGCTTACTCAATCGGAACTGTTTCAGGTGCTCACTTGAACCCAGCGGTTTCGATCGCTATGTTTGTAAACAAACGTTTGTCATCTTCGGAGCTTGTTAACTACATCCTTGGGCAAGTAGTTGGAGCTTTCCTTGCATCAGCTGCGCTATTCTTCCTCTTGGCGAACTCAGGGATGTCAACTACTAGTCTTGGTGAAAATGCCTTGGCAAACGGTGTCACTGTCTTTGGTGGTTTCTTGTTTGAAACAATCGCAACCTTCTTGTTTGTCTTGGTTATCATGACCGTGACTTCAGAAAGCAAGGGCAATGGAGCGATTGCTGGTTTGGTAATCGGTTTGTCCTTGATGGCCATGATCCTTGTGGGATTGAACATTACTGGACTTTCAGTAAACCCAGCTCGTAGCTTGGCTCCTGCTATCTTGGTAGGTGGCGCAGCCCTTCAACAAGTTTGGATTTTCATCCTTGCGCCAATCGTTGGTGGGGTTCTTGCAGCTCTTGTTGCGAAAAACTTCCTTGGAACAGAAGAATAATTGAAACTCAAAAAGCCTTGCTCCTCATCTCGAGGAACAGGGCTTTTTCGTATCTGTTTATATTCAATGAAAATCAAAGAGCAAACTAGGAAACTAGCCGCAGGTATACTTGAGTACAGCAAAGCGATGTTGACGCGGTTTAAAGAGTATTAACGGTTGTCAATTTTCTCTGGATAAAGGTCGTGTTGGAAGAGGCGTTGTTCTGCCAAGCCTTCATACTTAGTTCCAGGCTTACCGTAGTTGTAGTAGGGGTCAATTGAGATGCCACCGCGCGGAGTGAATTTTCCCCAGACTTCTAAATAGCGAGGGTCTAGCAAGTTGACCAAGTCTTTCCCGATGGTGTTGATACAGTTTTCGTGGAAATCTCCGTGATTTCGGTAGCTAAAGAGGTAGAGTTTGAGGGATTTTGACTCGACACAGAGCTTATCAGGAATGTAGGAAATATAGATAGTTGCAAAGTCTGGCTGAGCAGTGATTGGGCAAAGTGAGGTAAATTCAGGACAGTTAAATTTGATAAAATAGTCATTTTCCACATGACGATTGTCAAAGGATTCGAGGACTTCTGGTTGATATTCAAAAATGTAGTTGGTTTCTTTGTTGCCCAGTAGGCTAAGGTTTTTCATTTCTTCTTGTTGTGACATGATTTTTTCTTTCTAATCTTAAACACCACGTTGGTTGTCGTAGAGGAGGGTATGCAGTTGAGGAAGGACGCGGACATTGCCCCAGCTATCGTCGGCAGCGACTCGTTCCCAGAGTTCTTTGAGTCGGTCCAGTTGGTCTTGGACAATATTACCCGTAGCCTTGGGCTCAGGGTTTCCAGCCGATAAGAAGAGAACATCTGGTTGGTAGCGCTCTTGAATCCCTTTGGCAAAGGCCAAATCGGCATCGTCAAAGACAGGAATTTTAAAGGTGACCTTGTCTGGATCCAGTTGGGAAACGATAAAGTCCAAGGTCTCAAAGTTGACTTCCATCTTGGATGAAGGAGGTTTGGGACTCAGGGTGACTTGGTCGATGTCTTTCAACCAATTTTGCCAGCGGGAGCCTTGGGTCTCAACAGCCAGAGTGACACCGCGTTCCTTGAGCTTGGTGACCAATTCAGCCATGTTGGCTGCTAGGATAGCAGGATTTCCCCCAGATAGGGTGACATAGTCGTAGCTCCCCAATTTATCCAAGGCAGCAATGACCTCGTCAGCTGTCATACGAGTTGGTTTTTCAGAGCCATCCCAAGTAAAGGCAGAGTCGCACCAGTCGCAGTGGTAGTCGCAACCAGCAGTGCGGACAAACATGGTTTTTTGCCCGATTGCACGGCCTTCGCCTTGAAAGGTTGGGCCAAAAATTTCCAAAACTGGTAGTTTGAGGACACGTTCCCTAGTCATCTAACCACTCCCGTCTAAACTCTGCAAAGGCAGTTGGAGTCTCATAGAGGCGAACGTATTCCAAACGGAGACCGCGTTCATCTGGCAACTCTTGGTTCATGGTTTGGAAAATCCAGTAAACCATATTTTCAGCAGTCGTGTTCATATAGGGAAGAGTTTCATTGAGATAGCGATGATCCAAGTGGGGTTCTAAGTAGTTCTTGTAGATCGCTTTGATGTCTCCGAAATCGTAGGTCATGCCCCGTTCATCTAAAAATCCACTGACAGCAATCTGTAGATGGTAGGTGTGGCCGTGCAGGGATTTGCATTTTCCCTCATAGTGAAAGAGATGGTGGGCAGCATCGAAGGTAAACTCTTTTGATACCAAGGTTCTGTGAGAATTGTAGACAAGAGACTCCCCAGTTTCCTGTTTGATTTCTTTGGGTGCAAAAAACATTAGGCCTCTCCTTTCTGTGAGAGATAAACATCTAGACCATGTTGCCGTAGGTGGCAGGCTGGGCACTCTCCACAGCCACTTCCGATAATTCCGTTGTAGCAGGTTAAGGTCTTTTCACGAACATAGTCAAAGGCACCGAGTTGGTCAGCTAACTCCCAAGTTTCAGCCTTGTCTAGCCACATGAGAGGTGTTTGGATAACGAAGTCGTAATCCATGGCAAGGTTGAGGGTAACATTAAGGGATTTGACAAAGATATCTCGACAATCGGGGTAGCCTGAGAAGTCTGTCTCGCAGACACCTGTCACGATATCTTTAATGCCTCGTTGCTTAGCAAGAACTGCCGCAAAAGACAGAAAGAGGTGGTTGCGACCGTCAACGAAGGTATTGGGAACCTCCCCCTCTTTTTGCTCAATCTCTAGATCAGAAGTCAAGGCATTTTCAGTGATTTGCCCCAGCAGAGACATATCGAGGATATGATGACGAATCCCCTGTTCCTTAGCGATTTCTCTAGCGACTTCAATTTCGAGATGATGGCGTTGGCCGTAAGCGAAGGTAACAGCTTCGACTGCTTCATAGTGTTTTTTAGCCCAAAAGAGGCAGGTTGTGGAATCTTGACCGCCACTAAAGACGACCAAGGCAGATTGACGTTTCATAGTACTCCTTCCAAAATGGGAAATGTTCAGAGCACGCAAAAAGCTCCCTTGAGGGAGCTAAAAAATACCAAGTAGAGGTTTTTTTTAGCGATGGCATGTCCCAAACATCGTAATATTCTATTTACAGTCTAGCATATTTTTTGAAAAATGGCAAAGGGCAAGAAAAAAGAGACCAAAGCAAGTACTTGGTCTCTCGTTTGATTAGCTCAATTCAGCAACGATGGCCTTGATTTGTTCTGCTGTGTGAACACCAGCAACTTGTTTGACAACTTGGCCGTCTTTTTTGAAGAGAAGAGTTGGGATAGACATGATTCCAAAAGCACGAGCTGTGTTTGGATTTTCATCCACGTCCATTTTAACGATTTTCAAGACATCTTCTGAAAGTTCTTCAGACAATTTATCCAAGATTGGACCTTGCATACGACATGGACCACACCAAGTTGCCCAGAAGTCTACCAAGACCAAACCGTCTTTTGTTTCTTGTTCGAATGTTGCATCTGTAATTGCTTTTGCCATTGTATTTCTCCTTTTTTAGTTATATTGGCTTAAATCTTGTTTCATGAGATAGAAGAAGACATCTCCATAAGTCCCATGGTAGTCCAAATCATGACCGTTGTAAGTTAATTTTTGGACAGGGTAATAGTCTGCGACGCCGATAAGGCAAGCTTGTTGTGAACGATCAAAGTCTTCATAAGATTCGAAAGTCACAGTTCTTTCGTTCTTGCTGGCATCTAGATAGGTAATTTCAATCATTTTAAAAACTCCTTTGTTTAATGATGACTTTATTTTACTCCTTGTAAAAGAGAATGTCAAGAAAAATGATTGCGCACGCAACTTTTTTCTAAAATCATCTTAAATCAAGAAATCCAAACCAGTTTCCAAGCTTTCTTCGACAGCCTTCTGTAGAGAGGCTAGTGTCTTTTGCCCATCACTTGTCAGGCAGATAAAGCTAGAGCGTCTATCTTGATCACAACACCTGCGACTAAGTAGACCGCAATTTTTGGCTTCCAAGCGAGCCACCATCCGAGAAACAGCGCTAGGGCTCAGATGAAGTTTATCTGGCAGGTCAATCTGGCGTAGAGATTTTTCTTGAGCCAAGTCCAGATAGTAGAGCAGGTAGAACTCTTTCAAGGTTAGACTTTGCTCGCTCTGCTGGGCAATAGTCTCTTCCAAGAGACTTTCAATTTCTTTCTGACGCCGATTGAAGTCAAACCATTTTTCCAAATAGGTCATAGTATCTCCTTTCTTTTTAGAGTTGTAAATAGAAGAAAGTCCATTCACGGACAGTCTCTGTATCACAAGATGATTGCGCATGCAATAATTATACTACTTTTCAAAAGAGCTGGCAAGAAGGACGCAGGCATCTTTTATCCTAAATTACGCTGTTTTCACTAGTCTTTAATTGTCTGTATCCCCTTTCCTCTCTAATTTTTAATGACTCTTGTGTATTTCCTTGAAATTTTCTGAAAAAAGAGTAAACTGGTATGCAAGAAGTCTATTTCGTGGAGTTTAGGATGAAATTATATGTTCAATTAATGATTCTCTTTGTGATTTCTCTAATCGGAGAGGGGATCTCTAGTTTCTTTCATTTGCCCATCCCAGGCAGTATTATCGGTTTGATTATTCTTTTTCTAGCCCTACAATTCAAGTGGCTGAGAACCAGGCATGTCAACATGGTGGGGAATTTCTTGCTGGCCAATATGACCATTCTCTTTTTGCCGCCAGCAGTGGGAATCATGGAGAAGTTTGATGTGATTGCTCCCTATCTTTTGCCAATTGTTTTGATTGTCTTTTTTGCAGCAGTCATCAATATTATCCTCATAGCCTTGGTAGTTCAGTTCATCAAGAGACGGTTTGAGGGAGATTATGAGAAAGGAGATGCCAAATGAGTGAATTTGTTTCCAATCCCCTATTTGGGCTTGCCCTGTCTATCCTAGCTTATCTAGTGGGGATGCTGATTTACAGACGTTTTCCCCATCCATTGACAACGCCCTTGCTTTTGTCAGCTGTTTTCATTATCATCTTTCTAAAGGTGACGGGTATTTCTTATCAAGATTACTACCAAGGTGGGGTTTATCTGAACAACTTGATTGTCCCATCGACCGTGGCTCTAGGGATTCCGCTTTATAAGAGTTTTCACTTGATGAAGCACCATGCACGGAGTATTCTCTTTGGTAGTCTGTTAGCAGTAGTTGTCAATACCTCTTTCACAGCCCTTGTAGCTAAGATTTTTGGAATGGACTTTTTCCTAGCCATTTCTCTCTTTCCGAAGTCAGTGACAACCGCCATGGCAGTGGGAATCACAGAAAAATTGCAAGGCTTGACGACCGTGACCTTGGTGGTTGTAGTGGCGACTGGGATTTTAACCAGTGTTATCGGACCAACCCTTTTGAAGTGGTTGAAAATAGATGATCCAGTAGCTGTTGGTCTTTCCCTTGGAGGAACAGGCCATGCAGTCGGAACGGGGACAGCCTTTCGATATGGCTCTGTAGCAGGAGCCATGGGTGGTTTGGCTATCGGTGTTACCGGTATTCTCTATGTCTTTGTCAGCCCTATTGTGGCCAGTTTGATATTGAGTTAAAAAAATTAACGGCAAAATTTCGAAATTTTAAAAATTTTTCAAAAAAATATTTGACAATCTACATGAGAAGATATACAATGAAGCCAGAGAAAACGGATACAAAATAATTTTTACTTAACAGTATATGAGATTTTTCTTTTCTATAAAAGAATTATACGTATAATTCTTTTATAGAAAAGAAGGGAGAGCGATGCTTAATTTGACTGATGTTATCAAAGTTGTTAAAAAAGGTCACCTAGCCTCAGTACAGCAGCATCCAGATAAATGCCCAGGGCGTTATCGTTAGATTGCCTTGAGTTGCTTATGTAAAAGCGATAATTTATCACTTTACTATTATAATGATGAGGCTGAGGGGGATCCCCTCAGCCTTTTTAAAGCGGGAGATAAGTTATGGAAACAATTTATTCTTTTTCTACAGATGATGTAGTTTATTTAAAAAATTTATATACAGGATCTATTTGTGAAATTGATGAGGAACTATTCAAGAAGTTATCTTTAAAAGAATTCCCTTACTTGATAAGTGAGATTGATAAACAAGTGCCCTTTATTCACTCTAAACGAATAGTAGAGGGAGATGAATTATCACTATATATAGTTACAACTATGTCGTGTAACTTGACTTGCTCTTATTGTTTTGAGAATGATAAGGATAGGAAACCGTCCTTAAGTAGTGAGTATGACGGTAAAAAGATTGTGAATTTTATATTAGATGAACTAAATTTTAAGAAGTATAAATCTCTGGATATCTGTTTTACTGGTGGTGAACCATTATATAACTTTCAGTTTATACGAAATTTATGTGAAACTTTAGATGAGAAACTAACTATTCCTATTTCGTATACTTTGATTACAAATGGAACGATATTCACAAATAAAATAATGTCTTTTCTTGACTGTCATAATTTCGCTATTCAAGTTTCTTTTGATGGTGATGAGCACTATCATAACCTAGAAAGATGCAATCGATTAGGGAAAGGAACTTATCATAGAATCATAAATAACTTGTCAGTTATGTTGGAAAAGTATAAAAATTTATCCATTCAGGCTAGAGTTAACATATCTAAAAGAAATTATATATCTATCCAGAAATTATTTTTAGATTTAAAAAAGTATACAGAATTTGAAAATTTTAATCTTTATTTTGATTTTGTAGCTGTACCTAACGATTCAATTCTATATATTGATAGTGAAACTAAAAAGAAGACTTGTCTAGATTTATTGCTGTTTTTATCAAAGGAAAATATACCGTATTATCATGATTTAAAAATAGGAGGCTACTGTATGTTCAAAAATCAAGATTCTCTTACAATTCATGCCAACGGTAACTTATATAAATGTTATTCATTAGTAGGGAATGAAAACTATCAGTTGGGAAGTATTGGTCAAGTTACTAATGAATTAACAGGTCTGGGAAGCATGTGTCCTTATAAAGATTGTGCTTATTATGAATTTTGTTATGGAGGTTGCCCATTTAATACATTTGTAAATAATGGGAAGATGGAACGCGATTGTCAGTTTGACTATTTAGAGTGGTTTCACAAGATTGTATTTTTAGATGAATTAGGATTATTGACAAAGGAGGATGTTGAAGGGACTATCCAACATATATCTGTTCATAAAATATATGTTGATAAAAATTTAACTATGGAGGCATGCAGATGAAAAGATTGTTATCCTATAACAATAAAGTGCTATTTCTAAAAAGCTTTATTTTGAATACCCTTGTTACTATACTAACTGTAGCTATTCCTTATATTAGTAAGTTATTTATTGACCATATTCTATCTCAGAAAGTTCATGCTATGATTGTTTACGGGGTGCTTTATGTAGGAATTTCTCTGTTTATTCAAGTTTTATATTATTTTTGTGATGTGCTTCAAGGAGAATCAGAATCGTATGTTTGGCAGAATATTTGCCAAAAAACTGCTGAAAATATCCAGCTCTATGATATGGTAGAGACAGAATTGTCTGAAGCTACCATTACACAAGAATTAGGGCAGACCTATGAGCTGTTAAAACGTTTTTTTAACGAATATCCTGTTGCTCTTCTCCTGTACTTGATACGAGCACTTGTGATTATAGGGATTTTATGGAGTATTTCTCCTACTATTGCTGTGATGATAGGTATTTTGATACCTGTATTTATCTTTATTTCGCAGAAATATAGTGGACGACTATCTAAGCTTGGTTCCGATACAGTGAATTGTATGAAGGATATACGCGATTATCTAGTGGATAGCTATAAACTCATGCCTAGTATGCGATTTTCAGCTCATTCTAGCTTGATTGATTTCTCTCCCTTGGTGAAAAAATATATTTTATGTAAAAATAAGGAAGTGAGAATGACTTCTTTATTTGAAAATTTTCTTTCCTATGCATTTTTGAATTTTATGATTATGATGACGACGATTATATCAGGTTATCAGACTTATAAAGGTTGGATTACGATTGGTGATCTAATGGCTATCCAACTATATATTTCACAATTTTGGACACCTATTGAATACTTCCTTGATGTTTATAAGGAGTACTCGGGAAGTAAGAAAATTATCGAAAATTTTATCAATTTTTTGGAACCTGTTCAGATTTCGTATGAGTCTATTCCAATTTTAGAGATAGTCTTAGAAAAGTATGTTAGCTTGGGGAGAGATGGTGAAGAACTGCATGAGCCACTAACAACTCGTTTAGAAAAAGGACATATTTATCGTATTGTTGGAGAAAATGGTGTTGGTAAGACGCGACTGATTTTAGCGATAGTAGGTTACAGCATGAATTATCATGGTGAGATTTACTTACCTAATTATAGAAAGAATTCGAATTTTTCATACTGCCCTGCAGAACCTATTGCGAGTCGATTTTATAAAAATGAATTGAGTCAAGGTGCATCCATGGGACAACTAAAATTGTTGCAGTTGCAAGAAGCAGTAGCGGTGGAGAAAGATGTTTATATTTTTGATGAGCCAAGTAATTTTTTAGATTCACAAAACAAGAAAAAAGTCGTGCAAATCCTGTCCGACTTGTTAGCAAAACAAAAGTTAGTGATTTTGATTAGTCATGATGATGATTTAGTCGATTTTCCAACAGAAGTTATCACTCTTCAATCATGTGACAGTGAGTAAGGAAAAGTATAACTTTATTGAGTTTAAGAAATAGATTAGTAAGAATAGACTGGGTAAAAAGTCTTTAAAATCAGAAAAATGCATAATATCAGGTGTGCAAAAACTTGATATTATGCGTTTTATTTTGGTAATATTAATTCATTTTCTCCTGAAATTGAGTTTTTGCCTAGCCTTCTTTTTAAATCGTATGTTATAGACTATTACTTTTCTCTGCTTAAATGAATGACTTGGTCATAGTGTTTTAAGTCTTCTTCCGTATAGTGGTGAATGACTTCAATGACTGTCTGAGGTAGGGAGAAGAGCAAGTCGCTAATTTTTCTGCTATTTTCCAAGTCAAGATTGGCCTTGATTTCATCTGCTAAGATGAGTTGGCTATCGTGGTAGAGGGCACGAGCGATTTCAAGGCGTTGTTTCTCGCCACCAGATAGACTATCATTACTGAGTGTTCGATTTTCCAAATGTTCTAATCCTGTTTTTTTGAGGATGTAATTTAAACATTCCTCCTTTTTATCCAGTCCTAGAAGGATATTGTCTTCCAGAGAGAGCGTGTCAAAGTAATGGCTATCTTGGAGGATATAGGAGCTGATGCCCGTGATTTCTTGACGTGATAGCTTTTGACCAGCAAAGCTAATCTGTCCACTTGTCGGTGTCTCTTCTCCATGAATGATATTGAGCAGGGTTGTCTTACCAGAGCCACTTTCCCCGATAATGGCAATTTTTTCTCCTTGCTTAATGTACATGGAAATCGGAGACAGGAGGCTATTCCCATCTTTTTCTAGGGAGATGGTGTTAAGCTGGATAGGGAAAATATTTTCTATGCTTCTAGGCGAGATGAAGTTAGACTGGCCCAAAAGTTTTTGGTATTTGTTGAGAAGAGTTCTATTCGCTTTTCGGGTGTTGGTAAAGTAAGCCAACTCTTGGAATTGATAACCGATATTATGGGAAACCAGATAGATGGCCACAAAACTCGCCGCATCTAAATAATTATAGTAGGTCATAAAGCCACCGATGACGATAGGTGTGACAGAACAAAAGGCATCGATGCTATTGATCAAGAGACTGTTTAAAGTGCGTTGCTTTTCATAGTTGATTTCGGCATCTAGACTGGTTTGTAATTGCTTTTGATAGCGAGCAAAAAAGTAGTCTTGCCCCTGATAATGGCGAATTTGTTGGCTACCACCAATAAAATTTGTCAAGCTTGCTAAGTAGCTTTGGTTAACAGTTGACCGCTTTTCAGAAAGTGAATCCAAACGCTTTGATCCAATAGCACTGCAGAGTACAGGAAAGGAGTAGAAGAGGATGAAAATCAAGCCGAGGTAAAAATTGGTCCATAGGGCATAGAGAATGGACACAGTTGTGAAGCCAAGAGAAGAAATGATGATGACCGTTGGCTCAATATAGTTTTCTTCTAGTTGCTTGACGTCGTTTTCTAGGTCAGATAAAATATCCTTTTCATCAATCTCATAACTGTTTAAAAATCGCTTGAAAATAGCACTCTTGATTCCATATTTGAAATCAGTAATCAAACGGGCGTAGTAATAGCGTTTCCCAGCCAAACCTATTAAGAGGATGAGATTACCAAGGATTCCTAAAATCAAAACTTTCCAAAGAAGGCCTAGTTCTTGATTGGTAAAACTAGCAACAATATTTTGAACAAGGGCTGGTGTGATAATCGCTTCAAGCCAAGTAATGGTAATAGAAAAGAAGTAAAGTGCGAGGTGCTTCTTGGTAACAAATCTTCTCAGCATAAAGAGTTGACCTCCTTATCGATATACATGTAATTAGTTTTAAAGTCATTATACTCCTTTTTATTAAATACTTCATATAAAAATGTAAGTCCTGAGAACGAAAAAAGTCTAGCGAGTTATTGCCGCTAGACTTTAAAACTATTGCAAGTTAATCTTGTTTTTCAAGATGTGATAAGTTCCTAAAAAGTTGAATTGATGAGATAATGTATTTTTGATTAGAGAGCAATTACTGGGTAATGTATGAAGTATTGACAGTTGGTTAGTTTGAACTTAATTTAGTGATCTGTATATGTCTGTTTTAGGTACTATTAGATTACAAGTCGCTGTTTTCAATAATATTTTTTCCACCAACTTTATCAAAAGGAACTGAAGACTTTTTAGTTGGAATTTCTGTTATAAGATAGGATTTTTCTAATGAGTAGCCAGCATAGAATTGATTATAAATTTGTCCATAAATAAGTGACTTTGAAAGGAATTCAGCCTTTTCCTTGTCTTTATTTGTAAATTCTAATTTTTCTGCAACTGTTCTATTACCGGAAGGATCAGTTTCTATAGTTCCCTTAACAATATCAAATTCTTTCTTATCATAGAAGTTTTTTTCCGATAATTTTTTTATTTCATCAATACTTTTATTTGTTATGTCTTTAAGTGTAATTTCAACTTGTTCTTCACTAGAATCTTTTGTTTTTTCAGGTTCTTTACCAATAGCATAGGATGTAATGTTGCCATTTTTCGTGAAATATATATACGTTATTTTATCATCTTTTGAAATTGTATCACTAGAGGCGTTAGCGACGAAGAATACTCTCTCTCTGCTTTCGTTTATTAATTCAACTATTCCTTTTCCTGTTATTTCTGTTTGAGCTGAATTTTGGGAACAAGCTCCTAAGAAAATACTAATAAATAATAAGACTAAAAATAGTAATCTATTTCTTTGTTTCATATGGGACTCCTAAAAGTTATTTATTTTTAATAACTCTATTGTATCATACAAGAAGCTTATATAGATTAAAAACATTGTCAATTGTGTCAATAATTTTGTGTAAAAACTTCATTATAGTTATAGGGGGTAATTTTAATAAGACCTCAAGTATGTTGGAATATCGTTCTCATACTTAGTAAATTGCGTTATAAGAATATATTTAGTTTAGTGGTGTATTAGATTTTGTTATAACAAATTCGTTATTTTTTGTTTACGCATTTTATTTACATTATGTTAAAGATGATAAAAAAGCCTAGCGAGTTATTATCGCTAGACTTTAAAACTATTGCAAATTAACCTTGTTTCTCAAGATATAGTAGGTTCCGAGATAAAAGATAGCTATGAAAATGAGTTCTTCAACAATACCTATGCTTGTTCCCATATAGAAATTATCATTAAATCCTGCAAGTGAATTGACATAGAAGTTAGCACTGGTATTGAAGAAGACTTCAATAAATCCAATGACGATTAGGATTCCAATGTAGGCTACAATAGCGAGTGCTGTACGGTATTCATTGAACAGTTGTCCAATAGAAATGGCCAAGTAAATGCAGAGGATTCCTGAGATTGTACTAAGCAGGAAGGATACCCCCATAAGAGAGAGTTGAGGAAGGTATGTTCCTACAAGTGGAATCAACTCAGAATTTGATATCCATTCTGGAACCGTTATAGTCACAATAATAACAGCACTTAGAGCCAGTACAGCCGAGCTAAGGATAGACCAGATGAAGGCTCCGACTAATTTAGCAGTGATGATATAGTGCTCAGAAACTGGCAAGGTCAAAGTCAGATAGCCTTGTCGGTCATATACACTACCTTTGAAGCGTTTAATGATTAAGAAAAGAGTTGAAATCCCCAGTGTAATTATCAAGCCACCGAAGACGAGAGCCAGAAAGATAAATAGGAAAGGTTGGCTATCTTTGAAAGATACATAAGAATAGTAGTGTCCTTGCATTCCTATGGGGACGGAAAGGACTAGCACGGCAGCGTAAAGGGCTAAATACCACTTGTTAACATTTTTAAATTCGTAGCGAACTAAATTCCAAAACATAATAATCTCCTTTGCTTAGGCCTTAAATTCCTGACGGAAGAGTTGGTCAATGGATTCACCTGACTCATAGCGAATATCATCTACATTTCCTTGACGAACGACTTTTCCGTCTTTGAGGAAGACAATTTCATCCAAGATTGGCTCAATATCAGAAATCAAGTGGGTAGAAATCAAAACGGTAGAAGTTGGGGAGTAGTTGTTGATAATGGTATTGAGGATATACTCACGGGCTGCTGGATCCACTCCACCAATGGGTTCGTCCAGAACGTAGAGACGAGCATCACGGCTCATAACCAAAATCAGTTGGACCTTTTCCTTGTTCCCTTTTGATAGTTTCTTGAGACGACTATTTTCATCAATGCCCAGGTCTGCAAGTAGATGATGGGCGCGTTCCAGATTGAAATCTTTATAGAAGGTCTTGAAGTAGGTTAGGGCTTCCTTGACCTTCATTTGCTCATTGAGATAGGTCGTATCTGGCAAATAAGCTACGATAGCCTTGGTTGCTGGGCTTGGGTCCATATCGTTGATAAGGACGCGTCCTTGATCTGGCTGCAAGAGGCCATTGATGAGTTTAATCAGGGTTGTTTTTCCTGAGCCATTTGGCCCAAGAAGACCGACAATTTTTCCAGCTGGAATGTCAAGAGAAACATTTTCAAGGGCTGGTGTTGCTCCATATGATTTGGATACATTTTCAAATGCTAGTAATGACATAGGCTTAAACTCCTTTAATATAATCGCCGACTACGCCTGGTAGTTCTTCTTTTTCATAGCCAAAATGGGTCATGGAGGAAACGAAGTGTTCCAATTCTTCTTCTGATAATTGTTTACGCGATTGAGCGATTAGCTCCTTATCCTCAGTCACAAATCGTCCAGTTGTGCGCTTGCTGTAGACAAATCCTTCTCGTTCGAGGTCTGATAAGGCTCTTTGGATGGTGTTTGGATTGACACCCGCCTCGCTCGCCAGCTCTCTCACGGTTGGAAGTTGTTGATTGGGTTCCAGTGTATGGGAAACAATCTGAAGCTTGATTTTCTCCATAATCTGTAAATAAATGGGTTTTTTGTTGTCAAATGTCCAGGACATCTTGGTCTCCTTTCTTTTATCCTCTTGTCTTAATTAAATAATACAACAAAACAAAAAACTTGTCAAGCAAAAAGAAGAATTGTTTTGGGAATCGTTTAAAAAATGGTATAATGAAAAGAAAACGATAAGGAGGGAAAGGATGCGTTGTCCAAAATGTGGGGCTACCAAGTCAAGTGTTATCGATAGTCGCCAAGCAGAAGAAGGGAACACTATTCGTAGAAGACGTGAGTGCGATGAATGCCAACACCGTTTTACAACCTACGAACGAGTAGAAGAAAGAACCTTAGTGGTTGTTAAAAAAGATGGCACACGGGAACAATTCTCCAGAGATAAAATCTTTAATGGGATTATCCGCTCAGCCCAGAAACGTCCTGTGTCAAGTGATGAAATAAACATGGTAGTCAATCGTATCGAACAGAAACTCCGTGGTCGAAATGAAAATGAAATTCAAAGTGAGGACATTGGTTCACTCGTCATGGAGGAGTTGGCTGAGTTGGATGAGATTACCTATGTGCGTTTTGCCAGTGTCTATCGTAGTTTTAAGGATGTCAGTGAGTTAGAGAGCCTGCTCCAACAAATCACCCAGTCCTCTAAAAAGAAAAAGGAAAGATAAATGAAGCCAATTGACCGTTTTTCTTATCTAAAGAATAATCGGGTGTCGCAAGATACCTCATCTCTGGTACAGTGCTACCTCCCGATTATCGGTCAGGAGGCGCTGAGCCTTTATCTTTATACGATTAGTTTTTGGGATAATGGCAGAAAGGAATACCTTTTTTCAAGCATTCTCAATCATCTCAATTTTGGGATGGACAGACTTTTAAAATCCTTGAAAATCCTATCTGCTTTCAATCTCTTGACCCTCTATCAAAAGGGTGATACCTATCAGATAGTTATCCATGCTCCTCTTTCAAGTCAAGATTTCTTGGAGCATCCTGTTTATCGCAGACTTTTGGAGAAAAAGATTGGCGATGCAGCTGTGGAGGATTTGAATGTTGAGAGTGCTGAGGGAGAAGAAATACCTGTCTCACTCAATCAAGTCTTTCCAGACTTGGCTGAATTGGGAAGTCAAGAAGACCTTAGTCTCAAGAAGAAAGTGGCCAACGATTTTGACTTAGACCATTTTCGTCAGCTTATGGCTCGAGATGGGCTTCGTTTTGCGGATGAGCAGTCCGATGTCTTAAACCTCTTTGCCATTGCCGAGGAGAAGAAATGGACTTGGTTTGAAACCTATCAATTGGCCAAGTCAACAGCTGTTTCTCAGGTTATTTCAACCAAACGAATGCGGGAAAAAATCGCTCAAAAACCTGTTTCCTCTGACTTTAGTCCTAAGGAAGCAACCATTATCAAAGAAGCAAAAAGTAAAACCGCCTTGCAGTTCTTGGCAGAAATCAAGCAGACACGCAAGGGGACCATTACCCAAACAGAAAGAGAACTCTTGCAACAAATGGCTGGCTTGGGCTTGCTGGACGAAGTCATCAATATCATTCTCTTGTTGACCTTTAATAAGGTGGATTCAGCAAATATCAATGAGAAATATGCCATGAAGGTGGCTAATGACTATGCCTATCAAAAGATACATTCGGCAGAAGAGGCAGTCTTGCGCATTCGTGAACGAGGACAGAAGAATCAGGCTCAAAAGGCCAGTAAACCCAGTCCTACCAAGTCCAATGTACCCAAGTGGAGTAACCCAGATTATAAGAATGAAACCAGCGAGGAAACTCGTCTGGAACTAGAACGTAAGAAACAAGAACTATTAGCTCGATTAGAAAAAGGAGGAGATTAGATGGAAAGTGTCGGAGACGTACTCAAACGTCAACCTAGCCGTTTTCATTATCAAGATTTGGTCCAGAAAATCATGAAGGATCCTGATGTTGCGGCCTTTATCCAGCAAGAATCCTTGACTCCAGAGGAATTAAATCGCAGTATCTCCAAGTTTAATCAGTATATCACCGAGCGTGACAAATTTCTCCGTGGGGATACGGATTATATTGCCAAAGGATACAAGCCGATTTTGGTTATGAATCATGGCTATGCAGATGTTTCATATGAAGAAACTCCTGAACTAATCGCGGCGGAAAAAGAAGCGGCTATTAAGAACCGTCTCAAGTTAATCAATCTGCCAGCCAGTCTCAGGAAAGCTAGTTTAGCTCAAGTTGACTTGGATGATTTGGGTCGCTTGCCAGTTTTTGAAAAGCTATTAGCCTTCGTGGAGCAATATCCAACTATTCGAAAAGGTCTCTATCTCTATGGAGACTTTGGTGTGGGTAAAAGTTTCATGGTGGCTGCCTTAGCCCATGATTTATCAGAAAAACGTGGTGTTTCATCAACTCTCCTCCACTATCCTAGCTTTGTCATCGATGTCAAAAATGCTATCGGTGATGGCAATGTGAAGACCTTGGTGGATGAGCTTAAGCTTTCTGAAGTCCTGATTTTAGATGACATTGGTGCCGAGCAGTCAACAGCTTGGGTGCGTGACGAAATCCTGCAGGTCATTCTCCAATACCGTATGCAGGAAGATTTACCGACCTTTTTCACATCCAACTTCAACTTTGATGATTTGGAGCAGCATTTCGCTAAAGGGAAGCATGGAAATGACGAAACCTGGGAAGCTAGAAGGGTCATGGAACGCATCCGTTATTTGGCTGAGGAGACTCGTTTAGAAGGAGTAAACCGTCGATGACAGAAACAATCAAATTAATGAAGGCTCACACTTCAGTGCGCAGATTTAAGGAGCAAGCTCTTCCTCAGGAAGACTTGACTGAAATCCTGACAGCAGCCCAGATGGCCTCGTCTTGGAAGAATTTCCAATCCTACTCTGTGATTGTGGTACGAAGTCAAGAAAAGAAAGATACCTTGTATGAATTGGTGCCTCAAGAAGCCATTCGCCAGTCAGCTGTTTTCCTTCTCTTTGTCGGAGATTTGAACCGAGCAGAAAAGGGAGCACGACTCCATACCGACACCTTCCAACCTCAAGGTGTGGAAGGCCTCTTGATTAGTTCGGTCGATGCGGCTCTTGCTGGACAGAATGCCTTGCTGGCAGCTGAAAGCTTGGGCTATGGTGGTGTCATTATTGGCTTGGTGCGTTACAAGTCAGAAGAAGTGGCAGAGCTTTTTAACCTGCCTGACTACACCTATCCTGTCTTTGGGATGGCACTGGGTGTGCCAAATCAAAATCATGATGTGAAACCAAGACTGCCACTAGAGAATGTTGTCTTTGAGGAAGAATATCAGGAACAAACAGTTGATGTGATTGAAGCTTATGATCGTGTACAGGCGGACTATGCTGGGGCGCGTGCGACCACAAGCTGGAGTCAGCGCCTAGCGGAACAGTTTGGTCAAGCTGAACCAAGCTCAACTAGAAAAAATCTTGAACAGAAGAAGTTATTGTAGAAAGTGAGAAATTATGGCCCTACCAACTATTGCCATTGTAGGACGTCCCAATGTTGGGAAATCAACCCTATTTAATCGGATCGCTGGTGAGCGAATCTCCATTGTAGAAGACGTCGAAGGAGTGACACGTGACCGTATCTATGCAACGGGTGAGTGGCTCAATCGTTCCTTTAGCATGATTGATACAGGAGGAATCGATGATGTCGATGCTCCTTTCATGGAACAAATCAAGCACCAGGCAGAAATTGCCATGGAAGAAGCCGATGTTATCGTCTTTGTCGTGTCTGGTAAGGAAGGGATTACCGATGCAGACGAATACGTAGCCCGTAAACTTTATAAGACCCACAAACCAGTTATCCTCGCGGTTAACAAGGTGGACAACCCTGAGATGCGAAATGATATCTATGATTTCTATGCTCTCGGTTTGGGTGAACCACTGCCTATCTCATCTGTCCATGGTATCGGTACAGGGGATGTGCTAGATGCCATCGTAGAAAATCTTCCAAATGAATATGAAGAAGAAAACCCAGATGTCATTAAGTTTAGCTTGATTGGTCGTCCTAACGTCGGAAAATCAAGCTTGATTAACGCTATTTTGGGAGAAGACCGTGTTATTGCTAGTCCTGTTGCTGGAACAACACGTGATGCCATTGATACCCACTTTACAGATACAGATGGTCAAGAGTTTACCATGATTGATACGGCTGGTATGCGTAAGTCTGGTAAGGTTTATGAAAATACCGAGAAATATTCTGTCATGCGTGCCATGCGTGCTATTGACCGTTCAGATGTGGTCTTAATGGTCATTAATGCGGAAGAAGGCATTCGTGAATACGACAAGCGTATCGCAGGATTTGCCCATGAAGCTGGTAAAGGGATGATTATCGTGGTCAATAAGTGGGATACACTTGAAAAAGATAACCACACTATGAAAAACTGGGAAGAAGATATCCGTGAGCAGTTCCAATATCTACCTTACGCACCGATTATCTTTGTATCTGCTTTGACCAAGCAACGTCTCCACAAACTGCCTGAGATGATCAAGCAAATCAGCGAAAGTCAAAACACACGTATCCCATCAGCTGTCTTGAACGATGTGATTATGGATGCCATTGCCATTAACCCAACACCGACAGACAAAGGGAAACGACTTAAGATTTTCTACGCGACCCAAGTGGCAACCAAACCACCAACCTTTGTCATCTTTGTCAACGAAGAAGAGCTCATGCACTTTTCTTACTTGCGTTTCTTGGAAAATCAAATCCGCAAGGCCTTTGTCTTTGAAGGAACACCAATCCATCTCATCGCAAGAAAACGCAAATAAAAAAGTAGAATCTGGAATGACATTTCCAGATTTTTTTGATATAATAAAATAATAGAAAACGCTATCAAAAAAGAGGTGTCGATGAAACATTTGTTTAAATTTATAATCTTATTTCCCTGTTTTTACTTTTTCAATTGGATAGACAAAGCTGACAGGGATAGTAAGATTTTCCCGATCCTCTACTATTTTTACTGGGTTTACATCCCCCTCTATGCTCTTTTTAGCCTTGCTTGGACAGTTATTTCAGTTCTGTTTTTCAATATCGTCTTGAGAAATTTGACAGATATCAAGTTATGGGGCATTTGGTTTCTTTTTATTCTGCTAGCTATTGGTCTGAATAGGTTAACTTATTTCTGTTTCAAAAAAATGCTTCGCTTGAGACGAGAACTGGGGAAGTCTAAAGCAGGGAGACATTGATTTACATCGGTTTTTATTTTTAGGAGGTAGCTTATGGCACATCTAAAATCATTTATTTCACGCTATTCTAAGGTCTATATTGGTTTAGTTCTGCTGATCTGGATTGCTTTCTTCTTTGTTCCTTGGGATAAACCAGTTCTGGGAATATCTATCAATCTCTTAATCATGCAGAAAGTTTTACTAGTTTTTGGAATTCTGTCGATTTTGATGGCCTTGCTGTCCAAGAAAGTCAGTCTCTTTGTTTTTGGACTCATCTGCTGTCTTTCTCTTTGGATAAATCTATTTATCCTATTTGCGATTTTGCCGATTTTTGTTGGCAATTAAAGCATCATAAAAGTCAGAGAGGTTAGCTTGGAAACTAGCCTCTTTTTCCTTTTCAAAATGGGGATTCTTCCTTGAAAATAATCAGTAATTGTGCTAAAATTAAAAGAACATTCTAAAATATTCGGAATTTAAAGTAAGGAAAAACATGGCTAATATTTTAAAAACAATTATCGAAAATGATAAAGGAGAAATCCGTCGTCTGGAAAAGATGGCTGACAAGGTTTTCAAATACGAAGACCAAATGGCTGCTTTGACAGATGACCAACTAAAAGCAAAAACAGTTGAATTTAAAGAACGTTATCAAAATGGAGAATCACTGGATTCATTGCTTTATGAAGCATTTGCGGTTGTCCGTGAAGGTGCTAAACGTGTCCTAGGTCTCTTCCCATATAAGGTTCAGGTCATGGGTGGAATCGTTCTTCACCATGGTGACGTGCCAGAGATGCGTACAGGGGAAGGGAAAACCTTGACTGCGACCATGCCGGTATACCTCAATGCCCTCTCAGGTAAAGGGGTCCACGTAGTTACGGTTAACGAATACCTGTCCGAGCGTGACGCGACTGAGATGGGTGAATTGTACTCTTGGCTTGGTTTGTCAGTAGGGATTAACTTGGCTGCCAAATCTCCAATGGAGAAAAAAGAAGCCTATGAGTGTGATATTACTTACTCAACCAACTCAGAAATCGGATTTGACTACCTTCGTGATAACATGGTCGTTCGTGCTGAAAACATGGTACAACGTCCGCTTAACTATGCTTTGGTTGATGAGGTTGACTCTATCTTGATTGACGAGGCTCGTACACCTTTGATCGTATCAGGTGCTAACGCAGTTGAAACCAGTCAGCTCTACCACATGGCAGACCACTATGTAAAATCTTTGGACAAAGACGACTACATCATCGATGTGCAGTCTAAAACTATTGGTTTGTCTGATTCAGGGATCGACAAGGCTGAAAGCTACTTCAAACTTGAAAACCTCTATGACATCGAAAACGTAGCTCTGACTCACTTTATCGATAACGCCCTTCGTGCCAACTATATCATGCTTCTCGATATTGACTATGTGGTGAGCGAAGAACAAGAAATTTTGATTGTCGACCAATTTACAGGTCGTACCATGGAAGGTCGTCGTTATTCTGATGGCTTGCACCAAGCCATTGAAGCCAAAGAAGGTGTGCCAATCCAGGATGAAACCAAGACATCTGCCTCAATCACTTACCAAAACCTTTTCCGTATGTACAAGAAATTGTCTGGTATGACGGGTACAGGTAAGACTGAGGAAGAAGAATTCCGTGAAATCTACAACATTCGTGTTATTCCAATTCCAACAAACCGTCCTGTTCAACGTATTGACCACTCAGACCTTCTTTATGCAAGTATTGAGGCTAAGTTTAAGGCGGTTGTCGAAGATGTTAAGGCTCGCTACCAAAAAGGTCAGCCTGTCTTGGTTGGTACAGTAGCGGTTGAAACCAGTGACTATATTTCTAAGAAATTGGTCGCAGCTGGTGTTCCTCACGAAGTTTTGAATGCTAAGAACCACTATAAAGAAGCTCAAATCATCATGAATGCTGGTCAACGTGGTGCTGTTACTATCGCAACCAACATGGCCGGTCGTGGTACCGACATCAAGCTTGGTGAAGGAGTTCGCGAACTTGGAGGACTTTGTGTTATTGGTACAGAACGCCATGAAAGCCGTCGTATCGATAACCAGCTTCGTGGACGTTCAGGTCGTCAAGGAGACCCAGGTGAGTCACAATTCTACCTCTCTCTTGAAGATGATTTGATGAAACGTTTTGGTTCTGAACGCTTGAAGGGAATCTTTGAACGTCTCAACATGTCTGAAGAGGCCATTGAGTCTCGTATGTTGACGCGTCAGGTTGAGGCAGCGCAAAAACGTGTCGAAGGAAATAACTACGATACCCGTAAACAAGTCCTTCAATACGATGATGTCATGCGTGAACAACGTGAGATTATCTATGCTCAACGTTACGATGTCATCACTGCAGATCGTGACTTGGCACCTGAAATTCAGGCTATGATCAAACGCACGATTGAACGTGTCGTTGATGGTCATGCGCGTGCCAAACAAGATGAAAAACTAGAGGCAATTTTGAACTTTGCTAAGTACAACTTGCTTCCAGAAGATTCTATTACGATGGAAGACTTGTCAGGCTTGTCTGATAAGGCTATTAAGGAAGAACTCTTCCAACGTGCCTTGCAAGTTTACGATAGTCAGGTTTCAAAACTACGTGATGAAGAAGCAGTTAAAGAATTCCAAAAAGTCTTGATTCTACGAGTGGTGGATAACAAGTGGACAGATCATATCGATGCCCTCGATCAATTGCGTAACGCGGTTGGACTTCGTGGCTATGCTCAGAACAACCCTGTTGTTGAGTATCAGGCAGAAGGTTTCCGTATGTTTAATGACATGATTGGTTCGATTGAGTTTGATGTGACACGTTTGATGATGAAAGCACAAATTCATGAACAAGAAAGACCACAGGCAGAACGCCATATCAGTACAACAGCGACTCGTAATATTGCTGCCCACCAAGCAAGTATGCCAGAAGATTTGGATTTGAGCCAGATTGGACGCAATGAACTTTGCCCATGTGGTTCTGGTAAGAAGTTTAAAAACTGTCACGGAAAAAGACAATAAAATGAGATAGTTTAGATGCGGATACCTTGTGAAAAGTAAATTTTTACTTGGTATCCGTTTGCTTTATAAGGAGATGAGTTATGGTATTTACAGCAAAAAGTCCTAAAATTAATATTGAAGAAGTTCGTGCCTTATCAAAATTAGAAGGCCAAGCTTTGGAGAGAAAATCACAGCGCGATCAAGAGCTAGAAGCCATTATACGTGGAGAAGACCAGCGGATTCTCTTGGTAATCGGGCCATGCTCATCTGATAATGAAGAAGCTGTCCTTGAATACGCTAAGCGTTTGGCAGTCCTACAAGAAGAAGTGGCAGACCGTATCTTTATGGTTATGCGTGTTTACACTGCTAAACCGCGTACCAACGGAGATGGCTACAAGGGCTTGATTCACCAGCCTAACGCGACAGAGGCGCCAAGCCTCATCAATGGAATCAAAGCCGTTCGTCATCTTCATTATCGTGTTATCACGGAAACTGGTATGACAACAGCTGATGAAATGCTTTATCCTGAAAATCTTCCGCTTGTGGATGATTTGATTTCTTACATGGCAGTTGGTGCCCGTTCAGTTGAAGACCAGCAACACCGCTTTGTGGCAAGTGGAGCAGATTTTGCGACTGGTTTTAAAAATCCAACATCTGGAAATCTCAATGTCATGTTTAATGGGATTTATGCTGCTCAAAACAAGCAAAGTTTCCTTTTCCTAGGAAAAGAAGTGGAAACAACTGGGAACCCGCTTTCGCATGCCATTCTTCGTGGTGCTCTTAATGAGTATGGAAAAAATATTCCCAACTACTATTATGACAATTTAATTGACACCATTGCCCAGTATGAGAAAATGGGCTTGGAAAATCCTTTTATCATCATTGATACCAATCATGACAATTCTGGTAAGCAGTATATGGAACAAATCCGAATTGTCCGCCAGACCTTGATTAATCGTGCTTGGAATGAAAAAATCAAGCAGTTCGTTCGTGGTTTTATGATTGAGTCTTATCTGGAAGATGGTCGACAAAATGAGCCAGAAGTATTTGGCAAGTCTATCACAGACCCTTGCCTTGGCTGGGAAAATACGGAAGGCCTCGTCAGAGAAATCTACCAAACGCTAGGAGAATAGTATGGCATTTATTGAAAAAGGTCAAGAAATCGATATTGAAGCAATTAAGGCAGAAACTCAATTGTCTGCGGAAGCCTTGCGACTAAAGGAGCGTCGTGATAGAGAAATGGCAGACATCATTTCAGGAGAAGATGACCGGATCCTTTTGGTGATTGGTCCTTGCTCGTCTGACAATGAAGAGGCTGTCTTGGAATATGCCCGCCGTTTATCTGCCTTGCAAAAGAAGGTGGCGGACAAGATTTTCATGGTTATGCGTGTTTATACAGCTAAACCTCGCACCAACGGAGACGGCTATAAAGGTTTGGTTCACCAACCAGATACTTCTAAGGCTCCAAGTCTGATTAACGGCTTGCAGGCTGTTCGTCAGTTGCACTACCGCGTGATTACAGAGACTGGTTTGACAACGGCAGATGAGATGCTTTATCCGTCAAATCTGGTCTTGGTAGATGATTTGGTCAGCTACCATGCTGTGGGGGCTCGTTCTGTGGAAGACCAAGAGCACCGTTTTGTGGCTTCAGGGATTGATGCACCAGTCGGGATGAAAAATCCAACTTCTGGAAATTTGGGTGTCATGTTTAATGGCATCTATGCCGCTCAAAATAAACAAACCTTCCTCTTTCATGGTCAAGAAGTTGAAACTTCAGGAAATCCCTTAGCTCACGTCATCCTCCGTGGAGCAGTTAATGAATATGGGAAAAATGAGCCTAACTTTTACTATGAAACCCTGCTAAATGCTATTGAGCGCTATGAAGCCATGGGACTTGAAAATCCCTTTATCCTCATTGATACCAACCATGATAACTCAGGAAAGCAATATATGGAACAGATTCGAATTGTCCGCCAGACCTTGCAAAATCGTGATTGGAACGAGAAAATCAAAAAGACGGTTCGAGGCTTTATGATTGAATCCTATCTAGCAGATGGTCGTCAAAATCAACCAGAGGTCTTTGGTTGCTCTATTACTGACCCTTGCCTAGGTTGGGAAAATACAGAGGCTTTGGTAGAAGAAATCTATGCTACCTTAACAAAATAAGTGAAAAGGATGGAGTTGGGGAATCTCAACTCCTTTTGATGAGAATGATAGTTGGACACGGAATTGACATCGAAGAATTGGCTTCGATAGAAAGCGCAGTTACACGACATGAAGGTTTTGCCAAGCGCGTGCTGACCGCTAAGGAAATGGAACGGTTTAACAGTCTTAAAGGGCGCAGGCGAATCGAATATTTGGCTGGTCGCTGGTCGGCTAAGGAGGCCTTTTCCAAGGCTCTGGGAACGGGTATTGGCAAGCTCGGTTTTCAGGATTTGGAAGTCTTGAATAATGAACGCGGGGCGCCTTATTTTAGTCAGGCACCATTTTCAGGAAAGATTTGGCTGTCTATCAGCCATACAGATCAGTTTGTGACAGCCAGTGTCATTTTGGAGGAAAATCATGAAAGCTAGTCCACATAGACCAACCAAGGCTCTGATTCATCTGGGAGCTATTCGACAAAATATTCAGCAAATGAGGGCTCATATCCCTAATGGGACACTCAAGTGGGCAGTGGTCAAGGCCAATGCTTACGGTCATGGAGCAGTAACCGTTGCTAAGGCGATTCAAGATGATGTAGATGGCTTTTGCGTTTCCAATATTGATGAAGCCATTGAACTCAGACAGGCTGGACTCAGCAAGAAAATCCTTATTTTAGGAGTTTCTGAAATCGAAGCTGTTTCTCTTGCTAAAGAATACGATATCACCTTGACTGTGGCTGGACTGGAGTGGATTCAAGCACTCTTATCTAGTGAGGAAAACCTAGCAGGTTTAACAGTCCACCTCAAGATTGATTCAGGAATGGGACGGATTGGTTTTCGAGAGGCTAGTGAAGCCGAGCAGGTTCAAGATTTGCTTCAACAACACGGTGCCCGTGTTGAAGGGATTTTTACCCACTTTGCTACTGCAGACGAGGAATCAGATGACTACTTTAATGCCCAGTTAGAACGGTTTAAAACTATTTTGGCCAGTATAAAGGAAGTGCCAGAGCTGGTTCATGCCAGCAACTCGGCAACGACCCTCTGGCATGCAGAGACCATTTTTAACGCCGTCCGTATGGGAGATGCCATGTATGGTCTGAATCCTAGCGGAGAGGTTTTGGACTTACCCTATGACTTGAAATCAGCCTTGACCTTGGAGTCTGCTCTGGTTCATGTCAAGACAGTTCCAGCCGGAGCTTGCATGGGCTACGGAGCGACCTATCAGGCAGACAGCGAGCAAGTCATTGCGACGGTGCCAATCGGTTATGCGGATGGTTGGACACGTGACATGCAGAATTTCTTCGTCTTGGTAGATGGCCAAGCTTGCCCAATCGTTGGGCGGGTTTCGATGGACCAAATCACCATTCGTCTGCCTAAGCTTTATCCACTGGGAACCAAGGTAATCTTGATTGGCTCTGACGGAGGCAAGGAAATCACAGCTACTCAGGTAGCGACCTACCGTGGGACTATTAACTATGAAGTGGTTTGTCTTCTCAGCGACCGCATTCCGAGAGAATATTATTAGAAAAGAAAGGAGTGGAGCATGAATCTACATCAACCCTTGCATGTCTTACCTGGTGTGGGACCAAAGTCAGCAGAAAAATACGCCAAACTAGGAATTGAAAATTTGCAAGACCTCTTGCTCTACTTTCCTTTCCGTTATGAAGACTTTAAGACCAAGCAGGTGCTGGAACTAGAAGACGGTGAGAAGGCGGTTCTTTCTGGTCAAGTTGTGACTCCTGCCAGTGTCCAGTATTATGGTTTCAAGCGCAATCGTCTGCGCTTTAGCCTCAAGCAGGGAGAAGTCGTTTTTGCGGTGAATTTCTTTAACCAGCCTTATCTAGCTGATAAGATAGAGTTGGGAGCAACTCTTGCTGTCTTTGGAAAATGGGACCGCGCAAAGGCTAGTCTGACAGGGATGAAGGTCCTGGCTCAGGTGGAAGATGACCTCCAGCCTGTCTATCGCTTGGCTCAGGGAATCAGTCAGACCAGTTTGGTTAAGGTCATTAAAACAGCCTTTGATCAGGGACTGGACCTCTTGATTGAGGAAAATCTTCCCCAGTCTTTGCTGGACAAATACAAACTCATGTCCCGTTGTCAGGCCGTTCGTGCCATGCATTTTCCAAAGGATTTGGCAGAATACAAGCAGGCCCTTCGCCGTATCAAGTTTGAAGAACTCTTTTATTTTCAAATGCAGTTGCAGATGCTCAAGTCTGAAAATAGAGTTCAGGGCAGCGGTCTGGTTTTGAACTGGTCTCAGAAAAAAGTGACAGAAGTCAAAGAAAGGCTACCTTTTGCCCTGACCCCAGCTCAGGAAAAGAGTTTGCAGGAAATTTTGACCGACATGAAGTCGGACCACCACATGAATCGTCTTTTGCAAGGGGATGTGGGGAGCGGGAAAACGGTAGTCGCTGGCTTGGCTATGTATGCGGCAGTGACAGCTGGTTATCAGGCTGCCCTAATGGTACCAACAGAAATCCTCGCAGAGCAACACTTTGAGAGTTTACAGAACCTCTTTCCAGACTTGAAACTGGCTCTTTTGACAGGTTCCTTGAAAGCTGCAGAAAAGAGAGAAGTTTTGGAGACCATTGCCAAGGGTGAGGCTGATTTGATTATTGGAACCCATGCTCTGATACAGGATGGAGTGGATTATGATCGCCTTGGTTTGATTATTATCGATGAGCAGCACCGTTTTGGTGTAGGGCAAAGGCGTGTTCTGAGAGAAAAAGGCGACAACACAGATGTTCTCATGATGACAGCGACTCCTATTCCACGGACGCTGGCTATCACAGCCTTTGGCGATATGGATGTTTCCATTATCGACCAGATGCCAGCAGGGCGGAAGCCTATTGTGACACGCTGGATCAAGCATGAGCAACTACCTCAGGTCTTGACTTGGTTAGAGGGGGAAATTCAAAAAGGTTCCCAAGCCTATGTCATCTCTCCCTTGATTGAAGAATCAGAAGCTCTGGATTTGAAAAATGCCATTGCCTTATCAGAGGAATTGACGGTTCATTTTGATGGTAAGGCAGAGGTGGCTCTTCTACATGGTAAGATGAAGAGTGACGAAAAAGACCAGATTATGCAGGATTTCAAAGAGAGAAAAACGGATATTCTAGTTTCGACGACGGTTATTGAGGTCGGCGTTAATGTTCCCAATGCGACTGTCATGATCATCATGGATGCCGATCGTTTCGGTCTTAGCCAGCTGCACCAGCTCAGAGGTCGTGTTGGTCGGGGAGATAAGCAGTCCTATGCCGTTCTAGTTGCCAATCCTAAGACTGATTCTGGGAAAGATCGCATGCGCATCATGACAGAAACCACCAATGGATTTGTCCTTGCTGAGGAAGATTTGAAAATGCGTGGTTCGGGTGAGATTTTTGGAACCAGACAGTCAGGACTTCCAGAGTTCCAAGTAGCTGATATTATCGAAGATTTTCCGATTTTAGAAGAAGCCAGAAAGGTTGCTAGCTACATTAGTTCTATCGAGGGTTGGCAAGAGGATCCAGAGTGGCGCATGATTGCTCTTCATTTGGAAAAGAAAGAACATTTAGATTAATACTCTTCGAAAATCAAATTCAAACCACGTCAGCTTCGCCTTGCCGTACTCAAGTACTGCCTACGGCTAGCTTCCTAGTTTGCTCTTTGATTTTCATTGAGTTATAAGCTTTCTATAAGGAAATCTTAAGCTAGCTTTCAGGTTTGCCCCTTATACTAGAGTCATCAAAAAGAAACGAGGACTCTCAGATGACAGTAACGATTAAAGTAAATTACCAAACTACTTTCCAAAAGAAGGAAGCAACAAAATAAGATTGAACAGGAGAAAAAGGGCGGAAATGCTCTTTTTTTTGTTTCTAAAACTACTTTCAGTCTATCATCCCAAAAATAAAGAATCTAAAATCACTTTCCGTTTACTCTTCTTTCTTGCATTGATTTCTCAGATATGCTACAGTTGTGATAGCGATTACAAAATAAAAGGAGCATGCTATGAAAAATCTAGCTTTGTTAGAAGAAATCAAGACTTATAGAGGACGGGATGAGGTTCCAGAAGACTTTGATGCTTTCTGGGATGAGGAAGTGAAAAAAGTTTCAACTCTTCCAGTCTACCAGTTAGAGGAAAGAGATTTCCACATTCCTCAAGTTAAGTGCTATGAATTAACCTTTAAAGGAACCAATGAAGGTAAGGTCTATGCGCGCATCGTTCTTCCAAAGAGTGAGGAGAAGGTTCCGCTAATCTTCCATTTCCATGGTTATATGGGACGTGGCTGGGACTGGGCCGACATGCTGGCATTCACCGTAGCTGGTTATGGTGTTGTTTCCATGGATGTGCGGGGCCAGTCAGGTTACTCGCAAGACGGTTTGCGTTCTCCTCTTGGAAATACGGTGAAAGGGCATATTATCCGTGGTGCTGTGGAAGGTCGGGAGCATCTCTTTTATAAGGATGTTTATCTGGATATTTACCAGTTGATCGAAATTGTTGCTAGTCTGTCTGAGGTTGATGAGAAGCGTCTTTCTAGCTATGGTGCCTCACAAGGAGGGGCCTTAGCCTTGGTTGCGGCGGCGCTCAATCCTCGAATTGAGAAAACTGTTGCCATCTATCCTTTCTTGTCAGACTTCAGACGAGTGCTTGAGATTGGTAATACTAGCGAGGCTTACGACGAACTTTTCCGATACTTCAAGTTCCACGATCCTTTCCATGAAACTGAGGAGGAAATCATGGCGACCATTGCCTATATCGATGTGAAAAATCTTGCCCATCGTATCAAGGGTGAGGTTAAGATGATTACGGGCTTGGACGATGATGTTTGCTATCCTATTACCCAGTTTGCGATTTACAACCGCCTGACCTGCGACAAGGCCTATCGCATCATGCCTGAGTATGCCCACGAAGCCATGAATGTCTTTGTCAATGACCAAGTCTACAACTGGATCTGTGGCAGTGAGATTCCTTTTAAGTATGTAAAATAATGAATGAGAGAGCCTAGTAGCTCTCTTTTTGTGTAAGGGAGTTGAAAGTACTTTTAAAAATATTAAAATATTAAAATATTACTGAAAGTAAAATCTATTCTATGGCAAGCTCGAGATAAACCTATGACTTTATTGTATAATAAAGAAAAAGTGTCTAGGAAAGGAGTGAAAGAGCTACTGTTTGGATTGCAGCTAGCTAAATGTTGAAAGAGAGAAGGAGAGCAACTCTCGTTTATTAATTGCTTTCTTGTGTTTTCCTATGATGGGGAGTAAAAATTTTAAAGCAAAAAGAAAGCGCTTTATTTTTTGTGAAATTGAAAGGTAGAAAGATGAATCAGAAGAATTTTGATAGAAAACAAAGATATGGCATTCGTAAATTTGCAGTGGGTGTAGCCTCTGTAACTATTGGTGCTGTGGTGTTTGGAGTAAATCCTGTATTGGCAAATGAACAAGGAAACTCAACTGTAACCGCAGCTGAAAATAATAATCAAGGATTATCAGAATTACCAAAAGAAGTTTCTTCAGGAAGTCTTGATCATTTAGATAGTGAACTAGCTGGAAAACTGGCTACAGCGAAAGACAATGGTGTGGAAGTTGATCAGGATAAGTTAAAGAAAAATGAGACTACTGAAGCAGAAACGACAACTCCAACAAATAAACCTGCAGCTGAAAATACACCAGCTCCTGCTGATAAACCAGAAACAGCTTCTGCAACTACAGAAGCAAGTAACAAGGACCAAGATAAAGAAGAAGAGGGTGTGATTCCTCGAGACTACTATGCTAGAGATATCGCAAACGCAACTCCAGTAGTGGAAAAAGAAGATGTTGAAACAAATTCGAAGAATGGTCAGCGTGTAGATTTATCTAGTGAATTAAATGCATTGAAGAAACTTCAAAATGCGACCATTCATATGGAATTCAAGCCAGATGCCAAAACTCCAGATTTTTATAATCTATTCTCAGTGTCTAGTGATAAGAAAAAAGATGAGTACTTCACCATGGCTGTTCTCAATAATACAGCCTTAATTGAGGGACGTGATGCTAATGGAACACAATTTTATGATAAATATACAGATGCTCCATTGAAAATTAAGCCTGGGCAGTGGAATTCAGTTACCTTTACTGTAGAAAGACCGAATGCAGAAAATCCAGAAGGAAAAGTTAGACTTTATGTAAACGGTGTTTTATCGCGTACTAGCTTGAAGTCTGGTAAATTTATCAAGGATATGCCAGATATTACACATGCTCAAATTGGTGCAACAAATCGGGCAGGAAATTCAGTTTGGGGAGCAAATCTACAGGTTCGTAATTTAAGTGTCTATGACCGAGTACTGACTCCTGATGAAGTTCAAAAACGGAGTCAATTATTTGAAAGATCTGATTTGGAGCAAAAGCTACCAGAGGGGGCTAAAGTTACCGATAAATTAGATGTTTTTGAAGGAGGAAGTAACCGTAAACCAAATAAAGATGGTATTACAAGTTACCGAATTCCAGCCCTTCTGAAAACTGATAAAGGAACTTTGATTGCTGGTGCTGACGAACGCCGCTTACACCACTATGACTGGGGTGACATCGGCATGGTTGCCAGACGAAGTGAGGATAAGGGGAAAACATGGAGCGACCGAGTAACTATTACAAATTTACGAGACAATCCAAAAGCTTCTAATCCATCAATCGGTTCACCAGTGAATATCGATATGGTTTTGGTTCAAGATCCTGCAACAAAACGAATTTTTTCGATCTATGATATGTTCCCAGAAGGGCAAGGAATCTTTGGAATGGCTGCTCAAAGAGAAGCAGCCTATAAACAAATCGATGGAAAAACTTACCAAATCCTCTACAAAGAAGGCGAAGAAGGTTCTTACACAATTCGTGAAAATGGTACAGTGTATACACCAGATGGCAAAGCAACAGATTACCGTGTTGTTATAAATCCAGTGAAACCAGCTTATAGCGATAAAGGAGATTTGTATCAAGGGGAGCAACTATTAGGTAATATTTATTTCACAAGTAATAAAACGTCTCCATTTAGAGTTGCTAAGGATTCTTATCTATGGATGTCTTACAGTGATGACGACGGTAAGACTTGGTCAGCACCTCAAGATATTACCCCAATGGTAAAATCCGATTGGATGAAATTCTTAGGGGTTGGGCCTGGAACAGGAATTACTCTTCATACTGGACCTCATAAAGGTCGAATCATTGTACCAGTTTATACAACAAATCAGACCAACCACTTAAACGGTTCTCAATCATCTCGAATCATCTACTCAGATGACCATGGTAAGACTTGGCATATGGGTGATGCAGTGAATGATAATCGTCCTGTAGGAAATGAAATTATTCATTCTTCAACAATGAAGAATGATGGTGCTCAAAATACTGAATCTTCCGTTGTACAATTAAATAATGGTGATGTGAAACTCTTCATGCGTGGCTTGACAGGAAATCTACAGGTTGCTACTAGTAAAGATGGTGGAGTTACTTGGGAGAAGGAAATCAAACATTATCCAGAAGTAAAAGATGCCTATGTTCAAATGTCAGCTATTCAAACGATGCATGATGGGAAAGAATACATTCTTCTTAGCAATGCTGCTGGGCCAGGCCGTGAACGTAAAAATGGTTTAGTCCATTTGGCACGAGTTGAAGAGAATGGAGAATTGACTTGGCTTAAGCATAATCTTATTCAAAGTGGTAAGTTTGCCTACAATTCTATTCAAGATCTCGGAAATGGCGAATATGGTTTGCTTTATGAGCATGCAGATAACAACCAAAACGAATATACCTTGTCTTATAAGAAATTCAATTGGGATTTCTTAAGTAAGGATATGGTTTCTCCAACCGAGGCAAAAGTTACACATGCAGTTCATATGGGGCAAGGCATTATTGCTATGGAATTTGATTCAGAAGTATTGGTCAATCAAGCACCAACATTACAGCTTGCAAATGGCAAGACAGCTACCTTTATGACGCAGTATGATACAAAGACTCTGTTGTTTACAGTAGATCCTGAGGATATTGGCCAAAAAGTTACAGGCTTAGCAGAAGGCGCTATCGAAAGTATGCATAATTTGCCTGTTTCAGTAGTTGGCTCTAAGATTACTCATGGTGTAAATGGAAGTGAAGCTGCGACAAATGAGGTTCCGGAATATACTGGAGGTGCTAATTTTGTCTTGGCAGCTTCAAATGACCTTCCTGAATATAAAGGAGGTGTCAATGGCGCTGAGGCAGCAGTCCAGGAAGTGCCAGAGTACAAGGGAGAAACTAAACCAGTCTTAGCAGCTGCAAACGAACGTCTAGCTAAGAAGTTATCTTTAGGACAAGATGCTACTTATCAAGCACCAGCGACTAAACAAAATGAGCTACCAAATACTGGAAGTAAAGAAAACACAACCATTATTTCTCTAGGATTAGTAGCAGGTTTCTTATCTGTCCTGACATTAGGAAAGAAACGAAAATAAGACTAGGTCTTGAATAAAATGAATTTCGCTCATCGTTAGTGAGAAAAGAGATGGCCCATTTGAAATAGGGCTATCTCTTTTTATCATTATGCGACTATTAGTCCGTCTCGCTCCGCTAGGTGCGCGTCGAAGGTTATACCCAAAAAACTCCAAACGCGATACAATAAAGGTGTTCAAGCCAATTGTAAAGCGAAAGGAGCAAAATATGGCACAAAAGGCACATAGTTTATCGCACACAAAGTGGATGTGTTCTATCACATTGTGTTCACCCCTAAGTATAGACGAAAAGTCATTTATAATCAATATCGAAGTAGTTTAGGCGAAATATTTCATCGCTTGTGTAGTTATAAAGGAGTTGAAATTATCGAGGGTCACTTAATGCCAGACCATGTACATATGTTAGTCAGTATTCCACCAAGGATAAGTGTTTCAAGTTTCATGGGGTATTTAAAAGGTAAAAGTGCACTCATGATGTTTGATAAGCACGCCAACCTCAAGTATAAGTTTGGGAATCGGCATTTCTGGGCGGAAGGTTATTATGTGAGTACGGTTGGACTCAATGAAGCCACAATTAAGAAATATATTCAAGATTAAAGAAATTATCCAGTGGATGATTTCTTCACGAGTATGAAAATTCGAGGACGAGTAAAGCATGATATAGCACTAGATAAATTGAGTGTAAAAGAATATGAGGATCCCTTTAGGGATAGTGGTAAGTAATACTAAAGCCTCTTTAAGAGGTAAGTGACGAGTCAAGAGCAATGAGGCTTGAACAACGTGAAAGCCAGCGTCTTTAGGCGCTGGCTGGTAATTTGGGCTTATAGCCCTGGTTCAAACCACCCGTTAGACGGGTGGTCATGATTTTAGATGCTAAGCGAATTGAAAACAAGACAGAGCTGAAAGTACTTTCAGCAGGCCTGTTTGAATTAAATAACTTTTGAAACTGAAATCTATTATACTACAAAGTGTTGAAAGCGCTTCACAAATGATATATAATAAACTCATAAGAACAAAGAAAAGGAGGAAAGAGGATGCCACAGATTACTAAAGAAGCCTTGATTGAACAAATCAAAGATGGAATCATCGTTTCTTGTCAGGCCCTTCCTCACGAACCGCTTTATACAGAAGCGGGAGGAGTCATTCCCTTGCTGGTCAAAGCGGCTGAGCAAGGTGGAGCAGTTGGTATCCGAGCAAACAGTGTTCGCGATATCAAGGAAATCAAGGAGGTTACCAACCTTCCAATCATTGGGATAATTAAACGAGATTATCCACCGCAAGAACCCTTCATCACTGCTACTATGAAAGAAGTTGATGAATTAGCAGAACTGGACATAGAAGTGATTGCTCTGGATTGTACCAAGCGTGAACGCTATGATGGTTTGGAGATCCAAGAGTTCATTCGTCAGGTTAAGGAGAAATATCCTAACCAGCTCTTGATGGCTGATACAAGTACTTTCGAAGAAGGATTGGCAGCTGTTGAAGCAGGAATTGACTTTGTCGGAACAACCTTATCAGGATACACATCTTACAGTCCAAAAGTGGATGGTCCCGATTTTGAATTAATTAAAAAACTCTGTGATGCCGGTGTAGATGTCATTGCAGAAGGGAAAATTCATACACCAGAACAAGCCAAACAAATCCTTGGATATGGAGTGCGAGGCATCGTTGTAGGTGGCGCTATTACTAGACCAAAAGAGATTACAGAACGCTTCGTTGCTGGTCTTAAATAACACAATTTTAAAACAGAGGAGAGTGGTGGATGCGTCGAATGAAATGAAAACGTATACAAATGCAATCTTACTCATTATCCAATATGGATACGCTTATCAATTAGGAGAATACAAATGAAATTTAGAAAACTAGCTTGTACAGTACTTGCGGGTGCTGCGGTTCTTGGCCTTGCTGCATGTGGTAATTCTGGTGGTAGCAAAGATGCTGCTAAATCAGGTGGAGATGGCGCTAAAACAGAAATCACTTGGTGGGCATTCCCAGTCTTCACTCAAGAAAAAACTGGTGACGGTGTTGGAACATATGAAAAATCAATCATCGAAGCTTTTGAAAAAGCAAATCCAGATGTAAAAGTGAAATTGGAAACCATCGACTTCAAGTCTGGTCCTGAAAAAATCACAACAGCTATCGAAGCAGGGACAGCTCCAGACGTACTTTTTGACGCACCAGGACGTATCATCCAATACGGTAAAAACGGTAAATTGGCTGAGTTGAACGATCTCTTCACAGACGAATTTGTTAAAGATGTTAACAATGAAAACATTGTACAAGCAAGTAAAGCTGGAGACAAAGCTTACATGTATCCAATCAGTTCAGCACCATTCTATATGGCTATGAACAAGAAAATGTTGGAAGAGGCTGGAGTTGCAAACCTTGTAAAAGAAGGTTGGACAACAGATGATTTTGAAAAAGTTTTGAAAGCGCTTAAAGACAAAGGCTACACACCAGGTTCATTGTTCAGTTCTGGTCAAGGGGGAGACCAAGGAACACGTGCCTTCATCTCAAACCTTTACGGCGGTTCTGTAACAGATAAAGATGTAACAAAATATACAACTGATGATCCTAAATTCGTCAAAGGTCTTGAAAAAGCAGCTGGCTGGATTAAAGACGGTTTGTTGAACAATGGTTCACAATTTGACGGTGGAGCAGATATCCAAAACTTTGCCAACGGTCAAACATCTTACACAATCCTTTGGGCACCAGCTCAAAACGGTATCCAAGCTAAACTCTTGGAAGCAAGTAAAGTAGAAGTGGTAGAAGTACCATTCCCATCAGATTCAGGTAAACCAGCTCTTGAATACCTTGTAAACGGATTTGCAGTATTCAACAATAAAGACGACAAGAAAGTTGCAGCATCTAAGAAATTCGTTCAATTCATCGCGGATGACAAAGAATGGGGTCCAAAAGACGTTGTTCGTACAGGTGCCTTCCCAGTTCGTACTTCATTTGGCAAACTTTATGAAGACAAACGTATGGAAACAATCAGTGGTTGGACTAAATACTACTCACCATACTACAACACTATCAATGGTTTTGCTGAAATGAGAACACTTTGGTTCCCAATGTTGCAATCTGTATCAAATGGTGACGAAAAACCAGCGGATGCTTTGAAAGCCTTCACTGAAAAAGCTAACGAAACAATTAAAAAAGCTACAAAACAATAAGCACTAAATCAGATTGACTCCTCCCTTTTCCCTGTGCATAGTCTATGTAAGAAAAGGGAGGATTTTATTTGAAATGTAAGGAACTGTCACGAAATTAAAATGAAGTTCTTACATAAGCGAATCTTAAAAAATTTCATTTTGATTTTAAAACAGTTCAAGAAAATCCAAAATATTTTATTTGTGAAAGAGAGGTGCCGGCTGTGAAAGTCAATAAAATTCGTATGCGGGAAACAGTGATTTCCTACGCTTTCCTAGCACCAGTATTATTCTTCTTTGTCATCTTTGTATTGGCTCCTATGATTATGGGATTCATTACAAGTTTCTTTAACTACTCAATGACTAAATTTGAGTTTGTAGGCTTGGACAACTATGTTCGCATGTTTAAAGACCCTGTCTTTATGAAGTCTTTGATCAATACCGTGATTCTGGTTATTGGATCTGTACCAGTTGTTGTTCTATTCTCACTCTTTGTAGCATCTCAGACATATCATCAAAATGCCATTGCCAGATCCTTCTACCGTTTTGTCTTCTTCCTTCCTGTTGTAACAGGTAGTGTTGCCGTAACAGTTGTTTGGAAATGGATTTATGACCCACTATCAGGGATTTTAAACTTTGTCCTTAAGTCAAGTCACATCATCAGCCAAAACATTTCTTGGTTGGGAGATAAAAACTGGGCTTTGATGGCGATTATGATTATCCTTTTGACTACATCTGTTGGTCAGCCGATTATCCTTTATATCGCAGCGATGGGAAATATCGACAATTCATTGGTAGAAGCAGCTCGGGTTGATGGTGCGACTGAATTGCAAGTTTTCTGGAAGATTAAATGGCCTAGCCTCCTTCCAACAACACTTTACATCGCAATCATTACAACAATCAACTCATTCCAGTGTTTCGCCTTGATTCAGTTGTTGACATCTGGTGGTCCAAACTACTCAACAAGTACACTTATGTACTACCTTTACGAAAAAGCCTTCCAATTGACAGAATATGGCTATGCCAACACAATTGGTGTATTCCTAGCAGTTATGATCGCTATCGTAAGCTTTGTTCAATTTAAAGTACTTGGAAACGACGTAGAATATTAAAGAAAGGAGACAGCTATGCAATCTACACAAAAGAAACCTTTAACAGCTTTCACTGTTATTTCAACTATTATCTTGCTCTTGTTGACCGTGCTGTTCATCTTTCCGTTCTACTGGATTTTGACAGGTGCCTTCAAGTCACAACCTGATACAATCGTTATTCCACCACAGTGGTTCCCTAAAATGCCAACCATGGAAAACTTCCAACAACTTATGGTGCAAAACCCTGCCTTGCAGTGGATGTGGAACTCAGTATTTATCTCACTTGTAACTATGTTTTTGGTCTGTGCAACCTCTTCTCTAGCAGGTTATGTATTGGCTAAAAAACGTTTCTATGGTCAGCGTATTCTCTTTGCCATCTTTATCGCTGCCATGGCACTTCCAAAACAAGTTGTCCTTGTACCATTGGTACGTATCGTCAACTTCATGGGAATCCATGATACACTTTGGGCAGTTATCTTGCCTTTGATTGGATGGCCATTCGGGGTCTTCCTCATGAAACAGTTCAGTGAGAATATCCCTACAGAGTTGCTTGAGTCAGCTAAAATCGACGGTTGTGGTGAGATTCGTACTTTCTGGAGCGTAGCCTTCCCAATTGTGAAACCAGGATTTGCAGCCCTTGCAATCTTTACCTTCATCAATACATGGAACGACTACTTCATGCAGTTGGTTATGTTGACTTCACGTCAAAACTTGACCATCTCACTCGGGGTTGCAACTATGCAAGCTGAAATGGCAACCAACTATGGTTTGATCATGGCAGGTGCCGCTCTTGCAGCAGTTCCAATCGTAACAGTCTTCCTAGTCTTCCAAAAATCCTTCACTCAGGGTATTACTATGGGAGCGGTCAAAGGTTAATACTCTGCGAAAATTGAATTCAAACTACGTCAGCGTCACCTTGCCATACTTAAGTATTGCCTGCGGTTAGCTTCCTAGTTTGTTCTTCAATTTTCATTGAGTATAGGAAAATCAATCTATCAAGATACAGAAATATATTTTATAGATTTAGAGAATATAGAGTTATAAGTGTCTACAAAATGTTGGGTATTTGCTTACCTTAGATATTTTGTTAGACACTTATCAACTTAAGAATGATTTTAGTTAACTATCAGAAACGAAGGAAAGAGTATGATTTTTGACGATTTGAAAAACATCACCTTTTACAAAGGAATTCATCCCAATCTAGACAAGGCTATCGACTATCTCTACCAGCACAGTAAGGATTCTTTCGAATTAGGTAAGTATGAGATTGACGGGGACAAGGTCTTTCTAGTTGTTCAGGAAAATGTCCTCAATCAAGCTGAAAATGATCAATTTGAGCATCATAAGAACTATGCAGATTTGCATTTGCTGGTAGAAGGACATGAATATTCGAGCTACGGTTCACGTATCAAAGACGAGGCAGTAGCATTCGACGAAGCGAGTGACATTGGCTTTGTTCATTGTTATGAACACTACCCACTCTTGTTGGGTTATCACAATTTTGCAATTTTCTTCCCAGGAGAACCACACCAGCCAAATGGCTATGCAGGTATGGAACAGAAGGTTCGCAAATATCTCTTTAAAATTTTGATTGACTAAAAAATAAGGAGGAGCAAATATGGCACAAAAAGGAGTAAGCCTTATCAAGGCAGCATTTGATACAGATAACTTTCTCATGCGTTTTAGTGAGAAGGTCTTGGATATCGTGACAGCCAATCTTCTTTTTGTCGTCTCTTGTTTGCCCATCGTGACGATTGGAGTGGCTAAAATTAGCCTCTACGAGACTATGTTTGAGATTAAGAAGAGCAGACGTGTGCCTGTCTTTAGAATCTATTTAAGAGCTTTCAAGCAAAATCTGAAGCTAGGTCTTCAGTTAGGTCTGCTTGAGTTGGGCATTGTCTCATTAAGCCTTCTAGACCTCTATCTCTTCTGGGGTCAGACAGCTATGCCTTTCCAAATGGTGAAAGCTATCTGTCTAGGCGTTCTTATCTTCCTCACTATCGTGATGTTGGCTAGCTATCCCATAGCTGCACGCTATGATTTGACTTGGAAAGAAGTCTTACAAAAAGGACTTATCTTGGCAAGTTTTAACTTTCCTTGGTTCTTCCTCATGTTAGCTATTCTCTTTCTTATTGTGATGGTTCTTTATCTGTCCGCCTTCAGTTTACTTTTAGGTGGCTCAGCCTTCCTGCTTTTTGGGTTTGGACTCTTGGTCTTTATCCAGACTGGATTGATGGAGAAAATTTTCGCAAAATACCAATAGGATGATTTGTTTCTGAAACTACTTTCAATCCATAAACATTTCAAAATACATATCGAAACTAAAATCTAAGTGTACACAAGATATTGAAAGCGTTTTTTACAAGGTGTATACTAAACACGTAAAGAATAAATTCTGCTGTTAGCAGAAAAAAGAAATCTTAGGAGAAAATCTATGTCAGATTTAAAAAAATACGAAGGTGTCATTCCAGCCTTTTACGCATGTTATGATGATCAAGGAGAAGTAAGTCCAGAGCGTACGCGTGCCTTGGTTCAATACTTCATTGATAAAGGTGTTCAAGGTCTTTATGTCAATGGTTCTTCTGGTGAATGTATCTACCAAAGCGTTGAAGACCGCAAGTTAATCTTGGAAGAAGTCATGGCAGTTGCTAAAGGTAAATTGACCATCATTGCTCACGTTGCTTGCAACAATACCAAAGATAGTATGGAACTTGCTCGCCACGCAGAAAGCTTGGGTGTAGATGCCATTGCAACGATTCCACCAATTTACTTCCGCTTGCCAGAATACTCAGTTGCTAAATATTGGAACGATATCAGTTCTGCAGCTCCAAATACAGATTACGTGATTTATAACATTCCTCAATTGGCAGGGGTTGCTTTGACTCCAAGCCTTTACACAGAAATGTTGAAAAATCCACGTGTTATCGGTGTTAAGAACTCCTCTATGCCAGTTCAAGATATCCAAACCTTTGTGAGCCTTGGTGGGGAAGACCACATCGTCTTTAATGGTCCAGATGAGCAGTTCCTAGGTGGCCGCCTCATGGGAGCTAAAGCTGGTATCGGTGGTACTTATGGTGCTATGCCAGAACTCTTCTTGAAACTCAATCAGTTGATTGCGGATAAAGATTTGGAAACAGCGCGTGAATTGCAATACGCTATCAATGCAATCATTGGCAAATTGACTGCTGCACATGGAAATATGTATGGTGTGATTAAGGAAGTCTTGAAGATCAATGAAGGCTTGAATATTGGTTCTGTTCGTTCACCATTGACACCAGTGACTGAAGAAGATCGTCCAGTTGTAGAAGCAGCTGCAGCCTTGATTCGTGAAACCAAGGAGCGCTTCCTCTAATCCATAAGGAGGTATTTATGACACACTACGTTGCAATTGATATCGGTGGAACCAACATCAAATATGGTTTGATCGACCAAGAAGGCCAACTTGTTGAATCGCATGAAATGCCAACAGAGGCGCATAAGGGTGGACCTCATATCTTACAAAAAACCAAAGATATTGTAGCCAGCTATTTAGAAAAAGGCCCAGTAGCAGGTGTTGCCATTTCTTCTGCAGGAATGGTGGATCCAGATAAGGGTGAGATTTTCTATGCTGGGCCTCAGATTCCCAACTATGCAGGAACTCAGTTCAAGAAGGAAATCGAGACTAGCTTTAATATTCCTTGTGAGATTGAAAATGATGTCAACTGTGCAGGTCTTGCTGAAGCGGTATCTGGTTCAGGCAAGGGAGCGAGTGTGACACTTTGCTTGACCATTGGAACCGGTATCGGTGGTTGCTTGATTATGGATGGGAAAGTCTTCCATGGTTTTAGCAATTCAGCCTGCGAAGTCGGTTATATGCATATGCAGGATGGAGATTTCCAAGACTTGGCCTCTACGACAGCCTTGGTGGAGTATGTGGCAGCAGGTCATGGAGATCCAGTTGATCAGTGGAATGGCCGACGTATCTTTAAGGAAGCCACTGAAGGCAACAAGATTTGCATGGCTGGTATTGACCGTATGGTAGACTATCTAGGGAAAGGTTTGGCAAATATTTGCTACGTTGCCAATCCAGAAGTGGTTATTCTCGGTGGCGGTATCATGGGACAAGAGGCAATCCTCAAACCCAAGATTCGCACAGCCTTGAAGGCGGCCTTGGTACCAAGTCTAGCTGAAAAAACACGATTAGAATTTGCCCATCACCAAAATACAGCAGGTATGTTGGGAGCTTATTATCATTTCAAGACAAAACAATCCTAGTTTGGCTCAGCCAAACTAGGATTTTCTTACACGTTTTTGTCTACGATAGCCATTGAGTTTTTTATTTTCCCAATAGCTATTAAAAATCTTTTCCTTGCTTTCACGATTGAATTCTAAAAAGTAGGCATAAATCAAATCGATAAAGAAGAGCATTGGAAGTTGAGCGGATATTCGTTGGATGTAGGATGACTGGCTGTGGCTAGCAACAAGAACAGTCTCTGTATAGGCCTGACTATCTTTATTGGGAACACTTGTAAAGAGTACAGTCTTTGCCCCCATCTCCTTAGCGTCTAATAGACTATCTAAAATAGAAGGTGTTGTGCCAGAAAGGGAGAAACCAAGTACGAGACAATTTTCATCCATAATACTGGTTGTCCAAGCAAAGCCGTCTTGATCAGTCAAGGCCTCGCAGACCACACCTAGACGCATAAAGCGCAATTTCATTTCACGAGCGACAAGGCCAGAACTACCTGTTCCAAAGAAGTAGACACGATCAGCATCTTCGATTAACTGGGCGATTCGTTCAAGTTGTTTTTCGTCAATCAAGTCCTGTGTCTGCTCCCGCATGTTGCTATAACTTCTTAGGACTCGTTTTGTCAGGGGACTATGTTTGTGAGAATGGGTGTCTTGTTTCTCTGCTTGGTGCTGGTATTGGAAAATAAATTCTCGATAGCCTGTAAAGCCACACTTTTTAGCAAAACGGGTCAAAGCAGCTTGGGAGATATGTAATTTTTGAGTGACCTGCTGGGAGGAAAGGTCATCTTGGATGGTTTCAGCTTGCAAAAAATAGCGAGCGATTTCGTGCTCTAAATCTGTCATTTCTTCGAAGTGGGAATCAATGAGGGTTGCTATATCTGGTTTGTCCATAGGGAAGGCTCCTTTAAATGAGTCGTATTGGAAAAAGACTGGGTCATCGAACGTTTACATTTATTATATCATATAATCTAGAGATAAATAAAATCTTTTTTCTGGTAAAAAGGAAAAAGCTCCCTTCTTTTCCATAATTTTCTTCTCAAATTGTGGTACAATGAAGAGTAAGATTTTAAATAGAAATGAGACTGATTTGTATGAGAAAATTTGATAGCCATTCGATTCCGATTCGGCTTAATTTATTGTTTTCAATTGTTATTTTGCTCTTTATGGCCATCATTGGTCGCCTGCTTTACATGCAGGTTTTGAACAAAGATTTTTATGAGACAAAATTAGCATCGGCTAGTAAAACAAAGGTGACCACTAGCTCGGCTCGGGGTGAAATTTATGATGCCAGTGGCAAGCCTTTGGTTGAAAATACTGTGAAACAAGTTGTTTCCTTTACCCGAAACAACAAAATGACGGCTGCAGATTTGAAAGAAACAGCCAAGAAGTTGCTGGCTTATGTGGGAGTTTCTTCTCCAACATTGACTGATCGACAGTTAGCAGACTATTATCTAGCAGATCAAGATGTCTATAAGAAAGCAGTGGAAAGCTTACCACGTGAGAAACGCCTTGATTCTGATGGAAATCAATTATCTGAATCAGAGCTTTACAATAATACTGTTGAAAGTATCGATCCAAGTCAATTGACCTACTCTGATGACGAAAAGAAAGAAATTTACCTCTTTAGCCAACTTAATGCAGTTGAAAATTTTGCGACAGGGACCATTGCGACAGATTCCTTGACAGATACTCAGATTGCCTTGATAGCTTCGGCCTCTAAGAATTTACCTGGTATCAGTATTTCAACCTCGTGGGATCGAAAGGTCCTAGAGACTTCACTTTCGTCTATAGTAGGAAGTGTATCCAGTGAAAAAGCCGGTCTTCCAGCTGAAGAAGCAGATGCTTATATCAAAAAGGGTTATTCTCTAAATGACCGTGTTGGGACTTCTTACCTAGAAAAACAATATGAAGAAACCTTGCAAGGAAAACGCTCGGTGAAAGAAATCCATCTAGACAAGTATGGCAATATGGAAAGTGTCGAAAATATCGAAGACGGTACCAAAGGAAACAATATTAAACTGACTATTGATTTGGCCTTCCAAGATAGCGTGGACAATCTGCTTAAGAGTTATTTCAATTCCGAACTGGGAAATGGAGGAGCCAAGTATTCAGAAGGTGTGTATGCAGTCGCCCTTAACCCAAAAACAGGTGCGGTTTTGTCTATGTCAGGGCTAAAACATGACTTGAAAACGGGAGATTTAACACCTGATTCCTTGGGAACAGTAACCAATGTCTTTGTCCCGGGTTCTGTTGTCAAGGCGGCGACCATCAGCTCTGGTTGGGAGAATGGAGTCTTATCAGGGAATCAGACCTTGACAGACCAACCGATTGTCTTCCAAGGTTCAGCTCCGATTAATTCTTGGTACACTCAGGCTTACGGTTCATTCCCGATTACAGCTGTGGAAGCCTTGGAGTATTCTTCTAATACCTACATGGTTCAAACGGCTTTGGGCATTATGGGTCAGACCTATCAACCCAATATGTTTGTTTTAACTAACAATTTAGAATCCGCTATGGGGAAACTTCGTTCGACATTTGCTGAATATGGTCTTGGAGCCTCAACAGGCATTGACCTTCCAGATGAGTCAACCGGTTTTATACCAAAAGAGTATAATTTTGCTAATTACATTACCAATGCATTTGGTCAGTTTGATAACTACACCCCAATGCAATTGGCCCAGTACGTTGGAACTATTGCCAACAACGGTGTTCGGATTGCACCTCACATTGTCGAGGGAATTTATGGAAACAACGAACAAGGTGGCTTAGGGAACTTAATCCAATCTGTTGAAACCAAGGAAATGAATAAAATTAATATTTCTGAGTCTGATGTTTCCATCCTCCAACAAGGCTTTTATCAAGTGTCACATGGTGGTAGTGCTTTGACAACCGGTCGTGCCTTTTCAAATGGTGCAGCTGTATCCATTAGTGGTAAAACAGGTACTGCCGAAAGTTATGTTGAGGGTGGTCAAAAAGCTAACAATACCAATGCTGTGGCCTATGCACCATCAGATAATCCTCAAATCGCTGTAGCTGTTGTCTTCCCTCATAACACCAACCTTACAAATGGTGTCGGACCTTCCATTGCGCGCGATATTATCAACCTCTATAACCAACATCATCCAATGAATTAGAAAGGAACATATGCTTTATCCAACACCTATTGCCAAGCTAATTGACAGTTATTCGAAGTTACCGGGTATCGGGATTAAGACGGCTACACGTCTGGCCTTCTATACTATTGGAATGTCTGATGACGATGTCAATGAATTTGCTAAAAATCTCCTTTCTGCTAAGAGAGAGCTGACCTACTGTTCCATCTGCGGTCGCCTGACTGATGACGATCCTTGCTCTATCTGTACCGATCCGACTCGTGACCAGACAACGATTTTAGTTCTCGAAGATAGTCGCGATGTGGCAGCCATGGAGAATATCCAAGAATACCATGGACTCTATCATGTCTTACATGGACTCATTTCTCCCATGAATGGTATCAGTCCAGATGATATCAATCTCAAGAGCCTTATGACTCGTCTTATGGACAGTGAAGTTTCAGAAGTGATTGTGGCGACCAATGCTACAGCAGATGGTGAAGCGACATCCATGTATCTTTCACGCTTGCTCAAGCCAGCTGGTATCAAGGTTACGCGTCTAGCACGAGGTCTAGCTGTGGGAGCGGACATTGAGTATGCGGATGAAGTTACACTCTTACGAGCCATTGAAAATCGAACAGAGTTGTAGGAGTCAGTAAAAACTTAGCTCATTTTGACGTATAAGACAAGAGTCTGGGACAATAGTCTCTTGTCTTCAAAAAAAGCAACGGATTTGCCGTTGCTTTTTTGCATGGTTACGATAGTCTTGGTAAAATAGAATTGCACAATAAACCATTTAGAAAGGCTATCCCATGCATATTCACTATAACACAAATCAAACAACTTTACCACTAGAAATCAGTTCTTTCTTACCATAAGACCATCTCGTCTTTACTATTGAAAAAGTGGTGAATACCTTGGAGGATTGTCACTTCCACGCCTTCTATCATACCTTTGCTCGTCCGTCTTATCACCCTAAAATGCTTTTATCTGCTCTTCTATTTG